>NZ_BOCG01000649.1 GCF_016587775.1 Lactobacillus nasalidis
CGCCTATGTCATCGGCGGCGGTCTGGCCGGTCTGGCTGCCTGCGTCTTTATGATTCGCGACGGCCACATGGACGGCAAGAAGATCCACCTGCTTGAAGAAGAAGCCCTGGCCGGCGGCTCCCTGGACGGGATCAACCGGCCGGAATACGGCTACATCATCCGGGGCGGCCGGGAAATGGAAAACCACTTCGAATGCCTCTGGGACATGTACAGATCGATTCCTTCCCTGGAAATTCCGGGTGCTTCCTACCTGGACGAATACGCTTGGCTGGACAAGGACGACCCGAACTCATCCAACTGCCGGCTGATCCACCACCGCGGCGACCGGGTGCCGACTGACGGCCAATACGGCTTGGGCAAGTGCGCCAGCGAGATCGTCAAGCTGATCATGACTCCGGAAGACAAACTGGAAGGCATTTCCATCGAAGACTACTTCTCCGACGAATTCTTTGAAACCAACTTCTGGACCTACTGGGCAACGATGTTTGCCTTTGAGAAGTGGCACTCAGTCATTGAAATGCGCCGTTACGCGATGCGCTTCATCCACCACATTGACGGGCTGCCAAACTTGTCGGCCTTGAAGTTCAACAAGTACAACCAGTACGAGTCAATGACCAAGCCGATCCTGGCCTACCTGGACGCTCACGGCGTTGACATCTCCTACAACACCCAGGTTGAAAATGTCCTGGTCGACACCAGCAACGGCGAAAAAGTCGCCAAGAAACTGATTCTCACCAAAGACGGCGAGCACCAGGAAATCGACTTGACCCCGGACGACCTGGTTTACGTCACCAACGGCTCCATCGTTGAAAGCTCAACTTACGGCACCCACCACACCCCGGCGCCAATCACCCACAAGCTGGGCGGCTCCTGGCACCTGTGGCAGAACCTGGCTGAGCAGGACGAGGCCTTCGGGCACCCGGAAGTCTTCTGCGAAAACATTCCGGAAAGAGCCTGGTACGTTTCCGCAACCATGACCATGAAAGACGCCACCCTGGAACCATACTTCGAGCGCTTAACCAAGCGGGACATCCACCAGCACCGGGTCAACACCGGCGGGATCATCACCGTAACTGACTCCAACTGGATGCTCTCCTTTACCATCCACCGGCAGCCGCACTTCAAGGACCAGAAGGAAAACGAGACCGTTGTCTGGATCTACGCCCTTTACTCCGACACGCCAGGTAACTATGTCAAGAAGCGGGTCGTTGACTGCACGGGTGAGGAAATCACGGAAGAGCTCCTCTACCACTTGGGCGTTCCAGACGACTTGATCAAGAAGTATGCCGGCGATGACTATGTCAACACGGTTCCGGTTTACATGCCTTACGTCACTGCCTACTTCCAGATGCGCAAGAAGGGCGACCGTCCGGCAGTCGTGCCAGCCGGCTCCGTCAACCTGGCCTTCATCGGCAACTTCGCCGAATCTCCGACCAGAGACACGGTCTTCACCACTGAATACTCAGTCCGGACAGCCATGGAAGCCGTCTACACCCTGCTTGACGTTGACCGCGGGGTACCGGAAGTCTTTGACTCAGTCTACGACATCCGGGAACTGCTGAAGGCAACCTACTACTTAAACGACAAGAAGCCAATCGACCAGATGGACTTGCCTTTGCCTAAGCTCGCTGTTAAGGGCGCCTTAAAGAAAGTTCAAGGGACTTGGCTGGAAGAGCTCCTGCGCGATGCAAAATTGCTCCAGTAAACAAGTTGAACGCTTTACGTAACGTTCGTCAGTTTTGAATTACACACATCGGTAAATGAAAAGACAGGAAGTGAGCAGATCTTATATCTGCTCACTTTTTTGCTATAGAAAGGGAAAGAAAAAGAACCGAATCAAAAAGATTCGATTCTCCTAGTGTCGATCATATCAACATCTTAACTTAATGACCTTGAACTTAGTTGTTCTTTGCCTTTTCAGGAATACTTGCATCGCCGGGATTTCTGAATGCATAATCAAAAATCGTACCATATTTGACTCTAAGTGCAACTGCCGCCATAATTAGGATCCACCTAAGGCTTACACTGATAGCAGATTTTATACCTAAGAGCTTAAGTAAGGCACCAATACTGTCAAAATCATATAAAATATATAGCCCGCCATCGATTATCAAAAAAAGACACAAACAGATAGCAAGTATCTTCAAAAATTTCTTCATTTTTATTTAGCCACTTCACAATATATAAAATAATCCGAAAATTTACTTAAAATTACTATCATTTTGAGTATCTGCTTCAGCTGCAAAAGCAACTGTAGTAGATGATAGAAGTGGAGTAAATGTTAATCCAATTAAGGAAACTACGCTTATCATCTTAATTCTTTGCTTAATTTTTTTGTTTTTCATAACTGTCTCCCTTTTTCACAGGTGCATCAACAACTACAAAATATAACATACTAAAGCTGCATCGTTAATACTTCAAACCTTTTTCCAAATTTTTGATTAGCTGTAGAAATGTTACATTTCATTTTATGATTTTTTTGTCAAAATAATCATAAAATCGCAAGAATAAGTTGAAGATCTTACATAACATTCAATATTTTTGAATTACGCATCACGATAAATACGGTCATGTTTTGATTCAAAAAGCTCCACTGGAGTCTTGCAGCTTAAGTCTTTTCGAGATCAGACAAGTTTGCAAGCTCAGATCCATTATCAGTTGTGATGAATTTGTCGTATTCTTTTCTATGCTTGCGCACTGGTCAACCCAATAATACAATCAAAGTTCAATGCCGTTTTCACGCAATAAAGGAAATCATGATTTCCAGCTGCATCAAGGCATTGATGGCGCCTGGCAAACTTTCTTCACTGACTGTCTGCGCAATCACGGCATGGTCTTTATCAAAGTCAAAGCCAGCGTCCATGACCATCCCGGCCGCGTACTCATTCAAGTCCTCGTTTTCTTCCGTAGGATTGTACTTGTACATGAGGTAGCCGTCATCAGTTACCGTATATTTGTCCCCGCTCTTTTCGACCAGGACAAAAGGCTTGCGGCCGTATGCATCAACCAGTTCATTTTCCACTTGGACAACCGTATCTGACCAAGGGTTAAAAACCGTCTGCCCCGCCAGCCAATTGATGTAGTCTGCTTTCAATTTCTCGCTTTCCATTATTGCTACCTTCCTTCCAAAAACTTTACGCTATCATTCATTATAGCCAATTAGCGGGCAAAAGAAAAACCAGCCTGGCGGCTGGCTTAATTTTTGGATTTTAATGATTGTCAATTGCCCCGTTCAGGCGCTTGCGCCAAACCAGGTAAACGATCAAGGCCAAAGGCACCACGATCAGCTGCACCAGATAGAACCAGCGGCCCGGCAGCACCTTGGCCACTACCCCGGCCAGCATCGGCCCAAAGGCCATGCCGACATCCAGGCCCAGGTAGAAGGTACTGCTGCCCAGGCCCTGTTCATTGGCCGGTGACAAAAGCAGCGCCGTTGACTGCAGAACCGAGTAGATCAAGCCGTAGCCGACCGCCAGGCCGGCAGCAGCCAGGGCCATCATCCAGTTGTTGTTCATGTAAGCCAGCACCACCAGATAAAATGCCGTGGCTACCAGACTCAGCCAGAACCAAACGCCAAAGCGCACCGTGTCAAAGTAATTTTTGAGCAGGGTCCGGATCAAAAGCAGCACCAGCGCGTAAATAAGGAAGAAGCTGCCCACAGCTACCGGCATATGCATCTTGGCCACGTAAGTCACGATGTCGGCCTGCGTGACAAAGTATGGCAGGCCAAAGCAAGTCGTCAGCAGCGCTACTGGCAGCGCGTTAACCGAGATCAGCTTGAACTGCTTCTTCTCCCGTTCACGGGGCTTGGGAACCGCGTGGTTGCTGACAAACTGAATGATGATGATCATGATCAAAGTAGCAACTGCCGGCAGCATCATGGCCTGCCGGTAGCCGATCACCTTGTAGAGGTTGATCGAAATGGCCGGCGCAACCGACATGGCCAGGGCATTCATCAGCCCGTAGAGGCCCATGGCCGCCCCGACGTGCTGGCGCGGCACCAAAAAGGCAATCCAGGTCGTCATGCAGACGGTGCAGAGGACAAAGCCGGTCCCGTTGATCATTCTGAACAAGAGCAGCAGCTCGCCATTAGGTGAAATGATGTAGCCGACGATCCCGACGAAGATCAGCACCCCGCCGATGAAAGACAACTGGTACTTGGAGAACTTGTCAGTCAAGTTGCCGGCAATCGGTCTCAAAAACATGGCCGCGAAACTCATGATCCCGACGATCACCCCGGCCAAAATGCTGCTTGCGCCCAGGCTTTCAGCGTAGCCGTTGATCAAAGGGTTGTTGAACATCGTGCCGAACATAAAGAGAAAAGAAGCGATCATCACCAAAACCACGTCTTTTGAATAGATCGACTTGCTCTTCTCCTGCCGCATTCGCCCTTCTTTTGGCGATGAAATACTTGCGCTCTTGCTACTCACAATTGAACCTTCTTTAGTTTTTATCTATGATATTTTCTTAAAAACAAATTAGATTTTACCATATTTTTGGCGCTGACGCTAAGGCTGGCCAAAATCCCTTATCTTTCCACAAGAATTTGCTAAAAGAGCGTTTGCACTTGCTGGTCCCGGTTAAGATAATTAAGTTTCTTCCCCAGCAAAAAAGCCCGCTTCTGAAAGAAGCAGGCTTTTTGATTAGTCAAAGATAAATACTTTATTCTGAATTTTAGTAGTTGAAGTAACGCTTTACTTCCCATTCTGAAACTGATTGCGTGTACAGAGCCCATTCAGTTTCCTTCATTTCCAGGAAGCTGTCAACGATGTGTTCGCTGAAGGCTGACTTGATCACGTCGTCTTCCTTGAAGGCCTTGATTGCGTTGTGCAGGGTTGAAGGAAGCGGCTTGATGCCAAGGTCCTTGCGTTCGTCATCGTTCATTTCAAACAAGTTTGAAGTTACCGGTGCCATTGGCAGCTTGCCTTCCTTGATCCCGGTCAAACCAGCCTTCAGGCAGGCTGACAAAAGCAGGTATGGGTTGGCAGTTGGGTCAGCTGACCGCATTTCCAGACGAGTGCCGACTTCGTTGGCGTTTGGAATCCGGACCATTGGTGACCGGTTGCGGCTTGCCCATGAAATGTAAACTGGTGCTTCAAAGCCAGGGATCAAACGCTTGTATGAGTTGACCGTTGGGTTGGCAACGCAGGTAATTGCCCGGGCGTGTTCCAAAATCCCGTTCAAGAAAGTCAAAGCAGTCGTTGACAGGTGGTATTGGCCGTCCTTGTCGTAGAAGGCGTTCTTGCCGTCCTTGAAGAGGGACATGTTGGTATGCATCCCGTTGCCGGCAAGACCTTCAACTGGCTTAGCCATGAAGCTTGCGTACAAGTGGTACTTGCGGGCGATCGTCTTGACAACCATCTTGAAGGTTTGCAGCTTGTCGGCAGTTGCCAAAGCGTTGTCGAAGCGGAAGTCGATTTCTTGTTGGCCATCGCCGACTTCGTGGTGGGCAGCTTCAACTCTGAAGCCCAACTTTTCCAAAGTTTCAACGATTTCCCGGCGGCACTTGGCGCCTTCGTCTTCAGAAGCCATGTCGAAGTAAGAGCTGTGGTCTGAAACAGTGGTAGTAGCTTCACCATTTTCGCCTTCCTTGAAGAGGAAGAATTCTGCTTCAAAACCAATTTCAAAGTCGCTGAAGCCCATGTCCTTCATTTCAGAAACAACCTTCTTCAAGTTGTTGCGTGGGTCACCGTCAAACGGGGTGCCGTCAACGTTGTGAACGGAGCAGATCAAGCGGCCGATCGTGCCTTCTTCAACAGTAGTCCATGGCAGAACTGACCAAGTTGACAGGTCTGGGTACAAAACCATGTCGCTTTCTTCCAAGCGAACAAAACCGTCGATTGATGAGCCGTCGAAGCGGGTCTGGTTGCCCAAAACGTCATCCAATTGGCTGACTGGAACTTCCAGGTTCTTCAGCGTGCCGTTAATGTCGGTAAAGGCCAGGCGCAAAAAGCGAACGTTCTTTTCCTCTACATCTTTGCGAATTTCTTCTTCAGTAAATACCTTGCTCATGTTCTCACCTTTAAAAATTAAGAATAATTTACGATCAACTAATCAATTGGCTCTGTGCTAATCGATGCTTTAAAGATACCACTCTGACCGCTTGAGGTCAAATTGGTCTAAAGACTTTTTTAATAAAAAAGGTCTTTTAGGCATTTTCCTTAAAAAATAAATGATTTACGGCATTTGTAACCGCTATTCTATCGTGGGCATAAGTTAGACCACCTTGCATGTAGAGGGCGTAAGGCGGCCGGATTGGGCCGTCCGCGGAGAATTCCATGGTTGAACCAGAGACGAAATTGCCGGCTGCCATGATGACTTTATCCTCGTAACCCGGCATGTCGCTTGGGATTGGCTCAACGAAGGAGTCAATAGGCGAATTTTTCTGAACTTCTTTAGTAAAATTGATCATCTTTTCCGGATCGTTGAAGATGATCGTCTGAATCAAGTCAGTCCGCGGTTCGTTCCACTTCGGGGTCACCTGGCAGCCCATCTTCTCCAGCAGAGCCGCCGCGAAGATCATCCCCTTGATGGCCTCACCGGTCGTGTGCGGCGCTAGGAAGAAGCCTTCGTAAAACTCATGCATGTTGGTCAAGGTGGCCCCTTCTTCCTTGCCAATCCCCGGCGCCGTCAAGCGGATGGCCGCGTTTTCAACCAATTCCTGCTTGCCGACGATGTAGCCGCCAGTCTGGGCAATCCCGCCGCCGGCATTCTTGATCAAGGAGCCAGCCATAAAGTCGACCCCGTATTCAGTTGGCTCGTGCTTTTCGGAAAATTCCCCGTAGCAGTTGTCGACAAAGACCAGGCTCTCTGGGCTGACCTTTTTGACAAAAGCGGTCATTTCTTTAATTTGGTCAACCGTGTAGCTCTGCCGGGTGTCATAGCCCCGGGACCGCTGGATAACCACGATGTGCGGCTGGTCGCGCTTGAGGACCTTTTCGGCTTCATCGTAGTCGACCCCGCCTTCCTTGTTTAAAGGCACGTATGAGAAATTGATCCCTTTTTGAATCAAAGTCCCCCGCTTCTTCGGGGCCAGGCCGATGACCTGCTGCATGGTGTCATACGGCATCCCGGTCAAATAAGTCAAGGTCTCGCCTGGCAAAAGGTTCCCGTCCAGGGCCACTGCCAGGGTATGGGTGCCGGAAACGAACTGCGGGCGCACCAAGGCGTCTTCAGTGTGAAAAACCTGGGCGTAGATGGCTTCCAGCTTGTCTCTGCCTTCGTCGTCATCGCCGTAGCCATTGGTCCCTTTCAGGTCTGCTTCAGCTACTTGATGATCAACAAAGGCCTTTAAGACCTTTTCCTGGTTAAAAAGGACCTGGTCATCGATCTCCCTTAAACGAGGGGCGATTTCCCGGTCAACGTCAGCAATGATTTCCTTTAATTCTTCTGCTAGCTTACGCATTTTCTTCCTTCATCCATTCTCTTATTCTGACATAAACTTTTTCCGTGCAGTCCGGATCCGCCAAAGGGTCATACCATTCAACCGGCAGCTTGTTTCTAAAGTAGGTCAGCTGCCGCTTGGCATAGCGCCTTGAGGCCTGCTTGAGCGCGGTGATGCAGTCGCTTAGGCTGGCCTGGCCGGCAAAGTACGGGAAAAATTCCTTGTAGCCGATGGCCTGCAGGACCTGGTGCTCCCGGCCGCGGTTTTCATAAACAAAACGGGCTTCTTCCAAAAGGCCGGCCTCCATCATCAAATCCACCCGGTGGTTGATCCGCTGGTAGACCTGCTGGCGGTCGCTATTTAGGCCGATGATCAGGTAGTCATAGCGCGGCTTGATCTCTGCCTGCTGCTTGGAAAAAAGCCCGCCCGTCCGGCTGATCACGCTCAAGGCCCTGAGGCTGCGCCGGCTGTTGGCTACGGGAATCTTCGCGGCAGCGGCGGGATCGCGGCGGTTCAGTTCATCCCACAAGGCCTGGGGGCCATTAACGGCCAGGTAGTCTTCCCATTCCTGGTCGACACTGGCAGCCTCATCCTGCCGGTCGCCAAGCTGCATGTCGTTTAACAGGGCATTGACGTAAAAGCCGGTCCCGCCGGCAACGATCGGCAACTTCCCCTTTCCCGCGATCGTGCTGATGGCCTGGCGGGCCTCATCGACGAAATTCTTGACGGAAAAGTCTTCAAAGACCGAATGGGCGTCCACCAGATAATGCGGCACCTCGGCCTGTTCTTCGGGACTGGCCTTGGCCGTGCCGATGGCGACTTCCCGGTAGATCTGCATGGAATCCCCGGAGACGATCTCCCCGTCCAGCTTTTTGGCGAGCGCGATCGCCAGACTGGTCTTGCCAACGGCGGTTGGCCCAACGATGGCAACTACTTTCTGCATAAATTCCTCCTGCGATTTTTTCTTCTTCAATCATAAACCAAAAAAGCCTGCTTGAGAAATTTTCTCAGCAAGCTTTCAGTTTAATTCTTGGAACTCTTCTTGCGGCCATTCCATTGTGAGTAGCCGTCCTTCAGATAGAAGACCTTGGTGAAATCGTGCTTGCGCAGGATGCCGGCGCAACGCAGGGTCATGGTCAGTGAATCTGAATACAGGTAAACCGGCAGGTCCGGACGCAGTTCCGAATATTGGTACTTGAACATGGTGTAAGGGATGTTTCTTGCCCCGTCAATATGCTCACGCTTGAATTCGTCTGCTTCACGGACATCGATGATTTGTGCCTTCCGCATTCCGGCACGGAATTCTTCGTTGGTCAATTCCCCGCCCAGGCGCTTGGCCTGGATCCGGTTGTAAGCCCAAAAAGCCAGGAAGGCCAGCAGAATGACGCCCAAGATGACGTCCAGAACGATTAAAAAATTACTCATGAAAAAGCTCCTTTTACAAAGTCCTATCCTATGATAACGCTAAATCATTGCTTAAACCAGCTAGTCCAGTCTTTTTTCGCGTTCCAGCCGCTCTTCGTACTCGTGTTCATGGTTAAGCACCAGTTTTGCGTTCAGGTAGAGCTTTTTCTCCAAAAGACCCGACTTGTAAAGATTATCGAGCTCGATTGCCATCAGCTCGATGTCCCACTTCCGCTTGCCCAAGTGAACCAGGATGCCGTACTTCTTCAGCAGCTGCTGCACGTCGTATAGATTCTTTAAGACTGTCATATCGTCACCGTCATTCCCAAACGCAGGGTCAAAACCACATAAGCAATCAGCCCTGCTGCCGCCAAAAGCCGGCTGCTGCGGCGGTAGTTCTGGTAGGTCGCGTCCCCCAGCAGGACCGCCAGCAAAGCCCCCGTGATCAGGCCGCCCAGGTGGCCCAGCAGGTCAACGTCGGGCATGAAGACGTCCAACACCAGGTTGATCACTGCCAGCGCCAAAGCCTGCCGGCCCAAAAAGGAAAGGATCGTATTGTCGCGGTCTTTCAGGCCAACGCAGGCCATGGCCCCGAAAAGGCCGAACAAGGCCGTCGAAGCGCCCGCGCTGATGGACTTGTCGCTGCCGAAAGCCAGCGTCAAGAGACTGCCGCCAACCCCAGAGAGCAGGTAAATCAGCAGATAGCGGCCGTGGCCGAAAATTGGCTCAGCATATTGGCCGACATAGTAGATCATGATCGCGTTGGAAGCGATGTGCATGATCCCAATGTGCAGAAACTGCGCCGTGAAGAGCCGCCACCACTGGCCCTCGACCACTACGGCCGGGTTGAACATGGCCCCCATCTTCAGCAAAACCGCGGTGCTTTCCGATCCGCCCATAAAAGTCTCCGCCAGGAAAACGACGAACAGGACCACCACTAGCCCTACCGTTACATAATTTCGCCGCAGATTATTCATCGCCGGCCTCCTTTACAATTATCAAATCATCCATTGCCTTGTCATGCTCTTGCGTTGCCCAGACCGGGTGCGGGAAGAACATGGCCGAGTTGACCAGGGCCAGAGTCTTGACCTGGTGCTTGGCCAAAAAGCGGTCATAGTAGCCCCCGCCAAAACCGATCCGGCTCTTGCCCTCCGGGCTGAAGGCCAGGCCCGGCACCAGCAGCAGGTCCAGATCCTGAGCGCTTTCACCATCTCCGGCCACTTCCCAGACGCCAAATTTCGTCTGTTGGAGGGGCGTGCCGGCATCCCATTTCACGAAGTCCAGCTGCCAGCCAGGCCGGCACTTGGCCAGATACAGCTGCTTGCCCTGTGCCCGCAGACGCGCCAGCAAAGGCCGCGTGTCCACTTCCAGCGGCAGGGGCATGGTTACCCCGATCTTCCATGCCTGCCGGACCAAAGGATGCTCCAGGGCCTGGGCCGCCAGTTCCTGGTCTTCCAGCTGCTTTTGCCGGCTGGCGGCAAACTGCTCCAGCCGCTGGCGCTGCCAGACCCGGAATTCTTTTTTATTCATTCTGGATCCCCCTGCTTATAAAAAAAAGCAGGCCTTTCGACCTGCTATCTTTTATTACTTAGTCTCGCGGTGAAGAGTTACCTGTCTTTCAACTGGGCAATACTTCTTCAAGGTCAAACGTTCCGGATGCTTACGCTTGTTCTTCTTAGATAAGTAACTTCTGTCGCCACATTCGGTGCATTCTAAAATGATGTTGTCTGCCATTATTTTCACCACCTACAATTAATATCTGACTGTACAATAATAACATTTTCAAGGGCAAAGAGCAAGTTATCTATTAAAATTAACTTTTACTTTGTGCTGGAGAACTTGCCCTTGTGCAGCTTGTAGTAAGAAGTGACCATTGCCTTGGCCATGTTCTTGTTGTAGCTGCCTTCCAGGTCCGGGTCAATCCCGGCAAAGACGATCGCGAAGGCGATCTGCGGGTTGTTTGAGGAAGCCCAGCCGACCATCGTTTCGTTGATCAGTTCCGTGTCGGTTGATTTCCCGGTCTTGGTGTTGTAGTAGAAGGTCTGGGCCGTCCCCGTCTTGGCGGAAATCGACGGCTTGACATTCTTCAGCGCGTGGGCCGTCCCCCAGGAGTTCGTGCCGTGGACAACCTGGTAAAACCCTTGCTTGATGACCGCCAGTTCCGACGTCGTCCACGGAATCTTGAACTGGACCGTCGGCTTCTTGTTGTAATAAGTGTAGAAGTGCTTACCGTCGCTGCTGGTGCGGCCAATCGACTGCACAACATACGGCTGCATCCGGTAGCCGCCGTTGGCAATCGTGGACACATACTGCACCAGCTGAATCGGCGTGTAGGCGTCATAGTTCCCGTAGGATTC
>NZ_BOCG01000650.1 GCF_016587775.1 Lactobacillus nasalidis
TCCACCTGCTAGATTTGGAAATTTTCCGCCAGGTCTGTCAGCTGCAGCAGAGCTGCCAGCGGATGGGCCTGCCAATTCCAGTGATTTCCGTCAATATCTCACCGGTTGACTTCAACTCCTGCGACATTGTCGCGGAAATTGAGAAGATCCGGAACCAGTACCAGATTCCAAGCAAGTATCTGAAGATCGAGGTTTTGGAATCGGTCATCGTCAGCGCCCCGGACCAGCTGAAGGAGATCATCGCCCAGCTGCATGACCTGGGCTACGAGATCTGGATGGACGACTTTGGCAGCGGCTACTCCAGCATGAACAACCTGAAGGACTTTGACTTCGACCTGCTGAAGATCGACATGGCCTTTTTGGAAAACTTTACCGAGAACTCCCAGAGCAAGATCATCATTTCAGAAATCGTGGACATGGCCAAACGCCTGGGCATCGAAACCTTGTGCGAAGGGATCGAGAACCGGAGCCAGTCAGACTTCCTCAAAGAGATCGGCTGCCAGTACCAGCAGGGCTACCTCTTCGCGGCTTCCATGGAGCCGGATGAATTGCGGAACTTCCTGGGTGAAGCCGGCCAGCAGCTGGAAAACGTCAGCTTGAGCGACTACTACAGCCAGATCGACCGGGTCAACGTTTTGTCCAACCCGACCCACAGCCTGGCGGAACAGAATTCCAGCCTTGGTGAAAACATCGACGTGCCGATGGCCATCGTTGAAAAAGACGGCTGCAGCATAAACTATCTTTACTTCAACCATGCCCTGAAGCGGCTGCTGGCAATAGCTGAGAACGGGCAAGCTGTTTCGGCTGAGAATCTTGCTAAAACGCCATCCGTGGACAAATTCCTCTTAGAGCAGATGGACCGCTGCCAAGGCAAGAGCCAGGCAATTTCAGCTTCTTATGAAGAAGGCGGCTTGCACGTCAAGATTCGAATGCGCTGGCTGGCCAGTCAGGAAAAGAGTTCCTTCGTCTATATCGTTACGTCGGAACATTATCAAGAATAAGCAAGACCAACTCCGATTACGCGTCATTTAACGGTGATGCGCAACCCGCAAGCTATGGCTATAAGTAAAACAAGAGAGGCGTCAAGCAGTTCGTTGACCTGCTTGAGCGTCTTATCCGTCGTCGTTGCCAGCCACGATGACATGACCGAACCCTGACCCTGGAAAACGAGGAACTGAAATAAAGTCCATAACAAAACCAGCCCAAGCTGTCGCTTGAGCTGGTTTTTTGGTATTATTTTTTGCTTTTCGCTAATTACTTAAGCAGGTCCTTGGCCATTTCAAAGCAGCCAAGAGTAGCTGACCCGTTGTTGGCCACGATCGGCCGCACGATCATTTCGTCCAGGTCCGGCAGAGCAACGTAGTCGTTGTTCATTTCGGCAAAGTACTTTCTGACCGCTGGCATGTCGCCTTCGTTCAAAACTGACCCGCCGACAACCATGACGTCTGGCCGGATGGTCAGATAGATGTTGTAGAGCATCTCTGCCACGTAGTAGGAAATCAGGTCAAAGACTGGGTGGCTGCGGTCCAGGTCTTCACCAGGAATCCCGGTTCTGCCCTTGATGGTTGGACCAGCCGTCAAGCCTTCCCCGCAGGCGTCGTGGTGGAAAGGACAGCCGCCTTCATACTTGTCGTCCGCCCGCTTGGGAATGCGCATGTGGCCCATTTCTGAGTGGTTGGTGTAGCCGATGAAGTGGCCTTGCTGGATGGCCCCGGCCCCAACGCCAGTCCCGATGGTGATGTAAAGGTAGGTCTTTTCATCATCCCGGCCGCGGGCAATGTATTCCCCGTA
This sequence comes from Lactobacillus nasalidis, assembly GCF_016587775.1. GTDB lineage: Bacteria > Bacillota > Bacilli > Lactobacillales > Lactobacillaceae > Lactobacillus > Lactobacillus nasalidis. The sequence goes on from NZ_BOCG01000650.1 coordinate 1,792, forward strand.
GCAGGAAGCGTTGACGTCAGTCGTCAAAACGGCTGGCACGCCCAGTTCCTTTTCAAAGTAGCCCTTCAGTTCGGTATTTGACCAGCCTGGCTTCGGGGTCTTGGAAATGTAGCCAAAAGTTGCTGACTTCGGGTCGATGTCGATCGGACCAAAAGAGCCGATCCCGATGGCCTTGACCGGGTTCTCCTTGAAGAAGTCCCGGCAGGCTGCCAAAGTTTCCGCCGGAGTCGTGGTTGGCACCCGCTTGGTTGCCGTCGTTTCCCCGGTTTCCACGTTCTGCACGCCCAAAACGAACTTGGTGCCGCCGGCTTCAATACTGCCTACAAAAGTATCTGTCATGTTCTCACCTTTGCTTCTTGTTAACTTTCGATTTTGTCTTTTTAAGCTTCATCGCCTGGTTTGGAAGCGATAATCGTTGCTTGACCATCTAAAGTATAACAGGAAATCGTCGTTGGCAAAATCAGATGATCGCCTTTTTTCAGCGGGTAGGTCTGCCCGTCGACCGTCAAGTCGCAAGCCCCGTCCAAAACTGACAGCAAGCGGTACTTGCCGTCCTTGATCTCAAAGTCGCCCTTGCCGTAAACGTCCAGCTTGAAGACGCCGAAGTATTCCGCCATCACGAACTGGGTCACGTGGACGCCGCCGACATCCCATTCTTCATGGTTGAGCTTTGGCATCACAAACGGCACTTCTACCGTATCGATTGACTGCTGCAGGTGAAGCTCCCGGAGCTTGCCGGTCTTCTTGTCCACCCGGTCAAAGTCGTACATCCGGTAGGTGGTGTCGCTGGACTGCTGGGTTTCCAAAACCATGATGCCGCTGCCCACAGCGTGCACCATGCCATGCGGCACGTAGAAGAAGTCGCCTTCGTGAACCGGCACGGTTCTAAGGAACTTCTTCCATTCCCCATTTTTCACCATTTCGGCGAATTCTTCCCGGGTCTGGGCGTTGTGGCCGTAGTAGAGCTTGGCGCCCGGCTTGGCCTTGATCACGTACCAGGATTCGGTCTTGCCCAGTTCCCCTTCGTGGATTCTGGCGTATTCATTGTCCGGGTGCACTTGGACGGACAGGTCCTGGTTGGCATCCAAAATCTTGGTCAGGAGCGGGAAGACGTCGCCCTTGGCATTGCCGAAAAGTTCGCGGTGCTGGTCCCAGAGCTCGTTGAGCTTCATCCCCTTGTAAGGGCCGTTCTTGATAGTTGCCGGGCCATGCGGGTGGGCTGAAATCGCCCAAGCTTCACCGGTGTGGTCGCTGGGAATCTGGTAGCCAAATTCGTCTTTTAAGCCAGTGCCGCCCCAGATTTTTTCATGAAAAACTGGTTCCAAAAATAATGGTTCTGCCATCTGTTTTGATTCTCCTTAAAAAACATATTTTTTCTTTACCGCTTCCATTGTAAACCTTTTCGGCAAAGCTTGTCGATGGAATTTAGTCAGCGTCGAGCTCGCCCGTGTCGCTCAGCTTCCGGTACCAGTAGGCGGACTTCTTCAAGGTCTTCTTCTGGGTGTGGATGTCGTCGCGGATCAGGCCGTAGCGGTTCCGGTAAGCGTTCATCCAGGACCAGTTGTCGATGGCGGTCCAGAGGAAGTAGCCCTTGCAGTTGGCCCCTTCGCTGATCCCCTTGTGCAGCCACTTCAAGTGGTCGCGGATGAAGTTGATCCGGTAGTCGTCCTGGACTTCGCCCTTGTCATCCAGGAAGCGTTCTTCTCTGGAAACGCCCATGCCGTTTTCTGAAACAAACCATGGGAAGTTGCCGTAGTTTTCACGCAAATTGACGGAGATGTCGTAGAGGGCCTTCGGGTAGATTTCCCAGCCCTTGTCGACGTTCATGACCCGGCCCGGCATCTCGTAGTTGTCGAAGTGGATGTCCGGCATCCAGTCCTGCAGGCTCTTTGGCGAGATGGCTGGCGCTTGGACCCGCATCGGCTGGTAGTAGTTGACGCCCAGCAGGTCGATCGTGCTTTCCTTGATCAGGTCCAGCTCTTCTTGAGTGGCGTCCCAGAGAACCCCGTCGTCTGCCAGGATCTTGATGATTTTTTCCGGGAAGGTCCCCTTGATGGCGGCCTCAAGCCAGAGGTCAACGCACCAGAGGTTGGCGAATTCCGCTGCTTCCAGGTCAGCCGGCTCATTTGATCTCGGGTAAGCCGGGGTCAGGTTCAGGATGATCCCGACCGTGTGCTCGTCGTCCTTGAAGCGGGCGCGGAACTTTTGAATGGCCTTGGCGGAAGCCAGGTTGATGTTGTAGGTCACCTGAACGGCCAGAGGGCCGTCTACCTTGAGCGGGTAGTGGAACTTGTACAGGTAGGCTCCGTCGACGATGACCTTTGGCTCGTTGAAGGTAAACCAGTGCTTGACCCGGTCGCCGTAAAGCTCGAAGCACTTGTCGGCAAACTTGGCAAACAGGTCTCCGACGTGCTTGTCTTCCCAGCCGCCGTACTTCTTCTGCAGTTCATAAGGCATGTCGAAGTGGCAGAGGTTCATGTATGGCTCAATGCCGTTTTCCAGCATGCAATCGATCAGGTCGCTGTAGAACTTGGCCCCTGCCGGGTCGACTTCCCCGGTCTCAAAGTCGGCGATTAGGCGGGACCACTGGATCGAGGTCCGCAGGTGCTTGATGCCGGCTTCCTTCATCAAAGGCAGGTCCTTTTGGTAGTCATTGTAAAAGTTGGACGCCGTGTCCGGCCCGACCCCATTGTAAAAAGCTTGCGGGTCAGTGTCGTACCAGTAGTCAAAGACGTTGCGGTGGCGCTTGTTAAAGCGGCCTTCAGTCTGCGGGCCTGAGCAGGCAGCCCCCCAGGCAAAATCATCTGGAAACTTCAGCATTATTTTTCTCCATGTTCTTGTTCAAAATCATATACGCAGCCGCGCAGGTTGGCTTCGCCGCGGTATTCGCACACGGCCAGGTCCGGCTTGACGGTGGCAATGCCCACTTCTTGCCGGATCCGGTCGATTTCTTCGTTCAAAAGACCCAGCAGGTCAGGGTTGTTGGAAATCGCCCCGCCGATGATGATCTTTTCCGGGTCAAAGCCGTGCTGGAGGTTGAAAATAGCAGCCGCCAAAGCCTTGATCGACCGGTTTCTTTCCTTAAGGGCCAGAGGGTCGCCCGCCTTGGCCAGGTCGTAGACTTCCTTGCCGGAAGCCTCATGGCCGCTGGCCTTGCTGTAGCGTTCAGCCATCTGGACCGGGGAAGCCGCCTGGCTCAAGGTCATGCCGGCTTCAGCGGTGGTCTGGTAGCCGAACTCGCCCCCGTAGAGG
>NZ_BOCG01000651.1 GCF_016587775.1 Lactobacillus nasalidis
GAAGCAGTTTACGTTGAGGGCTGCTATCAGCAGCCGCCAGCGGCCGCGGAAGAGCCGCTTTATCTCTACCAAATGGAAACATCTGAGAAAGCTGGTTAAAAACTTCGATAGTTGCTGGCTTTTATGTTAAAATTTGGGGAGTAATTCTTCGATCTGACGGAGGTCATTTATGAAAAATAATCGGAATCGGCTATTTAGCAATGGTCTATTCTATATAGTCGTATTTTTGCTTCTCCTATGGGGAATCAATTGGGCCCTTGGCGGCAGCAGCAATTCTGGGGCAACTGAAACCATCAGTTACTCAGAATTCGTGAAAAAGCTGCGCAACGGCGAAATCAAAGACTTTAACGTGCAACCGTCCAACGGGGTCTACTCCGTAACCGGTAGCTACAAGACGAGCCACAGCAAGTCGTCCTCAAGCTCGGACATTTTCGGCGGATCAACTTCCTCCAACGTGACCAGCTTCTCGACGACCATGCTGGAAAACGACTCCAGCGTCAAGAAGGTGCAGGATCTGGCCCAATCCAAGGGCGTGAAGATGAGCACCCAGGGCGAGTCGCAGTCCAGCAACTGGATCTCAACGATCATCATGCTGGTGCCGACGGTTCTCTTCATTGTTTTGATGGTCATGATGATGAACCAAGGCGGCAGCCGCGGCCAAGGCGGCGGCATCATGAACTTCGGCCGCTCCAACGTCAAGCCGCAGGACCCGAAGAAGAACAAGGTCCGCTTTGACGACGTAGCGGGTGAAGAAGAAGAAAAGCAGGAACTGGTGGAAGTTGTCGAATTCTTGAAGAATCCGGCCAGATACACCAAGCTCGGGGCCAGAATCCCGTCCGGTGTCCTGCTCGAGGGGCCTCCGGGTACTGGTAAGACCTTGCTGGCCAAGGCCGTTGCTGGTGAAGCCGGCGTGCCGTTCTTCTCAATCTCTGGTTCAGACTTCGTTGAAATGTTCGTCGGGGTCGGTGCCAGCCGGGTGCGTGACTTGTTCACCAACGCCAAGAAGAACGCACCAAGCATCATCTTCATCGACGAAATCGACGCCATTGGCCGCCAGCGTGGAAACGGCCAGGGCGGCGGCAACGACGAACGGGAACAGACCTTGAACCAGCTCCTGGTTGAAATGGACGGTTTTGAAGGCGACGAAGGCGTTATCGTCATGGCTGCCACCAACCGGTCTGACGTGCTTGACCCGGCTTTGACCCGGCCAGGCCGTTTCGACCGGAAGGTCCTGGTTGGCCGGCCGGACGTCAAGGGCCGTGAAGCCATTCTGCGCGTTCACGCCAAGAACAAGCCGCTGGCTGACGATGTCGACTTGAAGGAAGTTGCCCGCCAGACTCCAGGCTTTGTCGGGGCTGACTTGGAAAACGTCCTCAACGAAGCTGCCCTGGTAGCAGCCCGGCGCAACGGTACCAAGATTACCGCGGCCGACATCGACGAAGCCGAAGACCGGGTAATTGCCGGGCCAGCCAAGAAGGACCGGATGATTTCACAGAAGGAACGCGAACGCGTTGCCTTCCACGAAGCCGGCCACTCAATCTGTGGTCTGGTTTTGAGCGATTCCCGGACGGTCCGCAAGGTTACCATCGTTCCCCGCGGCCGGGCAGGCGGCTACAACATCATGCTGCCTAAGGACGACCAGTACATCTTGACCAAGAAGCAGCTGTTTGAACAGATCGTTGGTCTGATGGGCGGCCGTGCCGGTGAAGAAGTGGTGGTTGGCGACCAGTCAACTGGCGCTTCAAACGACTTTGAACAGGCAACGGCAATTGCCCACAGCATGGTTGTCAACTACGGGATGACCGATGAACTGGGTCTGGTCGAACTGGAAAAGGAAGGCCAGGGCAACCCTTACGGGCTCAAGCCGTACAGTGAAGCAACCGCGGCCAAGATCGACGAAGCCGTCAAGCAGATCCTGAACGAGGCCCACGACAAGGCGGTCGAAATCGTGGAAAACAACCGCGAAAAGCACCGCATCATCGCTGAAGCCCTGCTGAAGTACGAAACTCTGGACGAAAAGCAGATCTACGCTCTCTACAAGACTGGGAAGATGCCGGAAAAGACCAGCGAAGAATTCCCATCTGAAGCCAAGGCTTTGAGCTATGAAGAAGCCAAGGAAGCCGCTCAGAAGCGGGCTGAACAAAAGGCTGAAGAGAAGGCAGAAGAAAAGGCCGAGGAAGAAACTGCTGAAAAGCAGTCCCTGGCAACGCCAAGCGAAGAAGCGGTCAAGCCGGAAAACGACGCCGCCAAGCTTGCTGAAGCGGAAAAGCCAGCAGAAAGCGCGGACGAGTCTGCCGCTTTGCCGACGCCGAGCGAAAGCGAACTGTCCAAGGATCAAGACAAAGAACATAGTGACGCTCCTGGTCAGAACTCTGAACCAACAGACGATTCGGACAAGGATGAATAAAAGAAATAGAGCCGGCAACGGCTCTATTTTTATGGAGGAAAATCATGAACGACTACTTAATCAAAGCAATCAACGCCAGCAAGGACCTGCGCCTTTTGACCATTAACGGCAAGGACCTGGTCGCTGAAGCCCAAAAGCGGCACGACACTTGGTCAGCTTCTTCAGCTGTTTTGGGCCGCAGTCTCTTGGGCACCCTGCTCTTGGCCGGTGCAGAATTAAAGGGCGACCAGGAACTGACCCTGCGCCTGTTGGGCGACGGCCCAGTTGGGGCAACTGTGGTGACGGCCAAGTCAGATTTGACGGTCAAGGGTTATGTGCAAAACAACCACGTGGCGCTTCCAGCCAGAGAAGACGGCCACATCGACGTCAAAAAGGCTGTCGGCAAGGGCTGGCTGCAGGTGACCAAGGACCTGGGCTTAAAGCAGCCTTATACCGGGGAAGTGCCGATCGTGTCTGGGGAAATCGCTGAAGACTTGACCTACTACCTGGCCAAGTCAGAGCAGATTCCATCAGCCGTTGGCCTGTCAGTTTTCGTCAACCCCAACGACACCATCGGGGCAGCTGGCGGCTTCTTGCTCCAGGCGCTTCCAGGGGCAAGTGAAGAGCTGCTGAAGGAAACGGAAGACCGGATCAAGGCCCTGCCGCAGCTCTCATCC
>NZ_BOCG01000652.1 GCF_016587775.1 Lactobacillus nasalidis
CAAGAAGTTGCAAGAGTGGTGCTTCGGTGCCTGCGCTGGTCAATGCGGTTACCCCCTTGTTGGGATATCGGAATACCTGTGATGACGGCAATAAGAAAAATGTCTGTATCCATGTCTTTGGACATACGTAGTCAAAAATTACTATTTGGCTACATTGCACACATTTTTTGCAGCAGGTGATAATCATGTTCAAAAAGCTACGTAACGCATTGCTTGCCCTAACTGCCCTACTGAGTTTTACGGCTTTAGTGGCAACCCCAAGCACAGTTTCAGCAGCAAGTTCATCAAAATACACACCTAAATATATCAACAGGCAAGTTGTACTGCAGTTAAACTGCAACAGCTATGTCTATGACCGTTATGGTAACCGGATGCCTTGGTTCAACGGCCTTTATGGTCCCCTCGGCTACTTAAAGAAAGATAGCTATGTCTACACGACCCGGAAAAGACTTGAACGAACCAACAAAGATGTCCGTTACTTTGCCTTGTTTACTAAAGGGCGCAACATTGACAAAACCAACTACGGACTTTTCGGTAAAAAGTACTGGCTGCCTTACACAAAAATCAATGGACGATACTTCTATTACATTGGCTACGGGGCCTACATCAAAGCTAGAAACGTTTACTCGATTAACGGTTTGCAACAATATTCCAATTGCGAAAAAGCCATGATCGACGAAACCACATATACCTTTACATTCAATAGCAAAACCAAAAAGATCAAGGATCTTCCAAAAAAATATAAGAAAGGCGATTATGTCCTAATTGATGGTCTACGTCAATTTACCGACGACGATGGTTTTCTTTGGTGGGACGCTGATCAGCCATACTATGCCCGTCTAAAAGGAACCGGCCATGGCGCTACAGGGACATACATACTTCTAAGTGATTTACGTGATAAAGATACTGATATCTTCTACTGGGATGTCGAAGAAGACGAACATCCAAATTATCGAATCAATTTAATTAGGATTAATGATCTTGAGAATTACTATAAGCATCTTAATGAGAAAAAGAAGTAACGCGTGCCCACACTATATATTTTGATTAAAAGTCACCATATAGTGACTTTTTATGTATTTTTGCAAACATGTGTTACTTTCGAACACATATTCGTGCTAAACTAATAATGTACCTGGCAGAAGTCAGCGTACAAAATTCAATTTTAATCAAGCAGGATATTTTTATGGTTAAATTTCAAGAAACCACAAGCATTTCGCTTAAGAAGACCATTGATTTGAACCCACATCATAATTCAGCTGTTCAGAAAGCTAATGTTGGTTCAGCCTACATCTACTGTCTCCAGCTGCGAAATAGTCAAGAAGACACTTATGTCGTACGCGGTAAAACAGGTAATATGGCCGACACGATCTTGCATTTAAGTGGCGAAGCCGCTGGGCACACGCAAACTTGGGAATACGCCGGCATTGCCAACAAGTGGTTCATCGGTGTTAAAAAATATGAAAGAAAGGGGACAAATATCGAATGGGATAAGCAAATCGCCCGTGTTGATATCAAAGAGCAAAGGGGAAGTCACAGCAGTCATCTCGATTTTCCCCGCCTGGCCTATCTCAACCGTGCCGGCAGTCATCCTTATTCTGGTAAAGAATTTGGACGGGCAGAAGCAGCTGTATCGCCAAACCACCAGAAATTTCTCTTAGTCACAGTCGACACCTCAGGTAACGGATACTTCACTATCTACTCTCTCAGTACAATCAATAAAGCCCTGGACCAAGTAGCTTCTCGTAGTGACGGTAAGAACTACGTTAATATGGAAAACGTAGCCTACTTGGAGTCTTTCTACTACCCTAACTTAAGTGGGATAATCAATTCCTACCAAGGCTTTGATATGGACAATTATGGTAACATATATATCTCTAGCCAGAAGGCACCAGAGTATGACTCCGATAAGAAAAAATGGGCAACTCACCACAAGCAAATCATCAAAATTCCAGCTAATAAACGGTCATTTGCTGATCAGTGGATCAGCGTCAATTTAAGTGACTGGGGTAAGATTGATAAGAGCGGCTATCACTCTGAAGTTGAAGGCTTGCAAGTAATCGGTGAAAATCACGTTTATCTTACCGTTGCTTATCACGCATTGAATTCAGAGGGCAAATCCGTTACCAAGTTCAATGAACTTTACGAAATTTCCTGGTAAAAATTAATTAACTAACTTTCCTGATTCGTTAATTTTGCCAAGAGCACAAAGGCACTCATCAATTCGATGGGTGCCTTTTTGCTTAACTGTTATAACTTGCAACAAAAAAGGCAGCCTCGCGAGGCTGCCACAGAT
>NZ_BOCG01000653.1 GCF_016587775.1 Lactobacillus nasalidis
GACGAAGCCGCGGCTGAGGATGTCCGGTCCGGCCAAAACCCGCTTGTGCTTGTAGTCGACTGTGGCTACGGCCACGACCAGGCCTTCTTCTGAGAGAATCTGCCGGTCGCGGACGACAATGTTGCCGACGTCAGCTGCACCGGAAGTGTCGACAAAGACGTCCTTGACGTGAATGTCGCCGGCGATTCTGGCGCCTTCTGGGCTGAAGCAGACCACTTCGCCGTTCTTCAAGACGAAGGTGTTTTCTGCCGGCACCCCGGCTTGCTGGGCCAGGTGGGCGTGCACGACCTGCATCCGGTATTCGCCGTGCACCGGAATCATGTATTTCGGCTTGGCCAATTCAACCATCAGCTTCAGTTCTTCCTGGCCGCCGTGCCCGGAAGTGTGGACATTGTTGACGCGGCCGTGGACGACGTTGGCGCCGCCTTCCATCAGCTTGTTGATCAGCTGGTTGACGCTCAAGGTGTTGCCCGGAATCGGGTTGGAAGAGAAGATCACGGTGTCATGCGGCTTTAACTTGATTTGCCGGTGGGTCCCGTTGGCGATTCTGGACAAGGCAGCCAGCGGTTCGCCTTGAGAACCGGTACACAGGATCATGACCTTTTCAGGCGGCAGGGAGTTGATGGTTTCGGCATCGACGATCAGGCCTTCTGGCACGTCCAGGTAGCCCAGGTCGATCCCGTTTTGGATCCCGTTTTCCATGCTGCGGCCGAAGATGGCAACCTTGCGGCCCGTGTCGATCGCGGCTTGAATGGCGGTTGACACCCGGTAAAGGTTGGAGGCGAAAGTCGCGAAGATGATCCGCCCCTTGATGCCGGTGATGATGTTGTGCAGCGAACCGGCTACGAAGCGCTCGGATTTGGTAAATTGCGGCACTTCGGCGTTGGTTGAGTCGGACAAAAGGGCCAGGACGCCTTCTTTGCCCAGCTGCGCCATTCTTTGGAAGTTTGGCGCAGGCTGGTTCATGACCGGAGTAAGGTCGAACTTGAAGTCGCCAGTGAAGACGACCGCGCCAAGCGGCGTGTGCACGGCGATCCCCAGGGTGTCGGGGATTGAGTGCGTGGTTCTGAAGAAGGTGACGCTGAGCTTGTCAAAAGTCAAGACCGTGTCTTCGTGTTCCTCGTGCAGCTCGGTCCGGTCCAAAATGCCGTGTTCCTCGCACTTGCTCTTGATCAGGGCCAGGGCAAAAGGCGTAGCGTAAACCGGGATTTCCGGAATCTTCTCCAGCAGGAAAGGAATCCCGCCGATGTGGTCTTCGTGACCGTGGCTGACCACCAAAGCCTTGATCTTGTCGCGGTTCTTGATTAAGTAAGAGTAGTCAGAAATGACATAGTTGATCCCCAGCAGCTCGTCTTCCGGGAACTTGATGCCGCAGTCCATGATGACGATTTCGTCTTGGTACTGGACGCAGTACATGTTACGGCCGATTTCGTGTAATCCCCCGATTGCGAAAACGGCAACTTCGTTCTGCTTAATCTTCACTGTCGGCAGAACCAAAGGCAGTCAGCTTGAAGTCAGCGTGTTCTTGTTCGTACTTCAGGGAGTTGCCGGTTAATTCTTGGATGAGCTCGATGTTGTAGGGGGTGTTTTGTTCAACAAGGGCTCTGGCTTGGACGACATTGTCGGCTTCCATGTAGAGAGTTTGCGTGGTTTCTCTGCGCGGATTGACGATCTTGTCCTTTTGATATAAAACTTTGTAGATCATAAAAAAACTCCTTAGATTATTTGATTGTAATTTGATCTCTGTTCGAGAAATTTTGCCAAAATACTCAATAGCTAATTAAAGTTTAGCATATTTAGAAAAGCAAGTATAGAAACACGTCCTTTGTCAAGGAAAAAAGAAAAAGCCCAAGCTAGGACGGATTGTGCTAACTTGAGCTCTGAGCCTAATAGATGACGATCGTGTCTTCATCCAGGGCAAATGGATTTTCCTTGTTGATCCGGTCGTAGAAGAGGTGGCCGTTCAAGTGGTCAATTTCGTGGCCGGAAACGATGGCCGGGTAGCCCTTCAAGCGGATGGTCTTTTCTTCGCCGTCAACGGTCCAGTAGTGAATCGTGACCTTGTTGGGACGCGGAACGTAGCCGTCGATGACCTTGTCGACGCTCAAGCAGCCTTCGCCTTCGCCCAGGCAGGTCTTGCGGACTGATTCGGAAATGATTTCCGGGTTGACGTAAACTTCCTTAAAGATGATTTCACCCTTGTCATCCGGAACCAGCAGGGCAGCCATTGAAACGCCCTCGCCGACCTGCGGGGCGGCTAAGCCGACCCCGGCACGCAGCTGGTGCTTGGCAGCGGTCTTTGGATCCTGTGAGTTTACCAGGTATTCCATCATGTCGTCAGCCAATTTCCGGTAGTGGTCTGACAGGGGGAAGGTCAATTTTTTAGCAACTTGCCGCAAAACGGGATCGCCGTCGCGGACAATATCTTTCATTAAGATCAATTTAGGTTCTCCTTTTTAATAATCGCTAATATATTTTTACCACAAAAACGCCGCTTATGGGCAAACATTTCTTTAAAAGCCATTGTAAACTAAGGGAAATCTGTTGACCAGGTTAAAGAGAGGTTGTACAATAAATGATTGTAAAAAATATAAACTGATAACTTCGGCCAGCCTACTATCTAAAGGCTAAAGGGAACTGTGCTTTAGTCACAGTTCTTTTTATGAGGAACGGGGAGGAAACATTTTTGGCAGATCAAAAGAGAAGAGAAAACATCAGAAACATCGCGATTATCGCGCACGTCGACCACGGTAAGACTACCCTGGTTAACCAGCTGCTCAAGCAGTCAGATACTTTACCAGAACACATGAACCTGGAAGACCGGGCAATGGACTCAAACGCCATTGAACGTGAACGTGGGATCACGATTCTGTCAAAGAACACCGCGGTCAGCTACAAGGGCACGACCATCAACATCCTGGACACCCCAGGCCACGCCGACTTCGGTGGGGAAGTTGAACGGATCATGCACATGGTTGACGGTGCCCTGCTCTTGGTCGACGCTTACGAAGGCCCGATGCCACAAACTCGTTTCGTTTTGCAAAAGGCTTTGGAAGCCGGTGTCAAGCCGGTTGTTGTCGTTAACAAGATCGACCGTCCGGGTGCCCGCCCGGCTGAAGTTCTGGACGAAGTCCTGGAACTCTTCATCGAACTCGGCGCCAACGACGAACAGCTTGAATTCCCGGTTGTTTACGCTTCTGCCTTGAACGGTACTTCCAGCTACTCAGACGACCCGGCTGACCAGGAAGAAACGATGGACCCGATCTTTGACACGATCATCAAGGCCATTCCAGCGCCGATCGACAACGAAGACGAACCGCTGCAGTTCCAGATCACCATGCTTGACTGGGACGACTACGTTGGCCGTATCGGTGTCGGCCGCGTTTACCGGGGCAAGATCAAGGTCGGCGACGAAGTTACTGTCATGAAGCTTGACGGCTCCAAGCAAAACTTCCGCGTTACCAAGCTTTTCGGTTACTTCGGCTTGAAGCGCAACGAAATTAAGGAAGCCAAGGCTGGCGACATCATCGCCATCAGCGGTATCAACGACATCTTCGTTGGTGAAACCATTGCTTCCAAGGAAAATCCAGAAGCCCTGCCGATTTTGCGGATCGATCCGCCGACTCTGCAAATGGACTTCGTTGCCA
>NZ_BOCG01000654.1 GCF_016587775.1 Lactobacillus nasalidis
GACCTCCTGCTTTTCCTGGGCGCTGGCCACGTAGCCCGCCAGCTTCTTGAAGGAGCCGCTCTTGATCTTCATGCGGTAGACCCGGCTGCCGCTGTCGTTGCCGAAGTAAAGGTAGCGGCCCGAGCTCTTGACGGGCACGAAGACCCGGTTGAACTGCCGGCTGGAGTTGGCCCGCTTTTTGCCCAGCAAAACCGTGAAGTTCAGCTGGTCCGGGTAGGCAAACATGATATAGTTCTGGTCATTCAGAAGCTTGCGGTAGTCGCTGGAAGAGGTCGACCGCCGCTCAATGGCGCCCAGCTTGGCCTTTTCCACGTACTGGACGAACTTCAAAGGCAGGTTGCGCTTGGCGTCGTGCACCTGGTAGCGGACCCCGTTTTTAAAAATGTACACCTGTCCGGGCGCGTAAAAGGACTGGACGTTGCGGTAATGCGTCGACACGGCGGTTGAACTCTGCGAGGATGCCTCGTTGCTGATCCGGTTGAAGCGCTGGTCACTGGTCATCACCGTCACCCACAGGCCGATCGAAATCAGAATCACGGTCAAAGTCGCCAGATGAAGCAGAAAGTCATTGAATTTGAACTTGAATTTAAACTTCATCCCATTCGTCCTCCTCATCCATAGGTTCATACGGCAGGGAAATGTAGAAGGTCGACCCGTGGCCTTCCCGGCTGTCGGCCCAGATTCTGCCGCCATGGGCGGTCACGATTTCCTTGGCAATCGCCAGACCCAGGCCGGTCCCGCCTTGAGCCCGCGACCGGGCCTTGTCTGCCCGGTAGAAGCGGTCGAAGATCTTGCCCAGGTCCTTGCGCGGGATGCCCAGACCCTGGTCGCTGATGCTGAGCAGGATCTGGTTCTGGGTCAGGCGGACGGTGATCGTCCCGCCGTCTGGGGAATACTTGATGGCATTGTTCATGATGTTGTCGATCACCCGCATCATCTGGTCGGTGTCGATTTCCACCCACAGGGCCTGGTTGCCCAGGTCCCGCTTGATCGCGTATTCCTTGGTGTCGCTCTGGGCCTCGCCCTGGTCGTGCTCGACGATCATGTCGAAGCGGTTGAGCAGGTGGCCGACGAAGTCGGTAAAGTTGACCCATTCGGGCTCCAGCTTGGTCGCCCCCCGGTCCATCCGCGACAAAACGAGCAGGTCGTTGACCATGCGGATCATCCGCTCAGTTTCTTTCTGCGTGACTTCCAAGAACTGCGGCGCGATTTCCGGGTCCTTCCAGGCCCCTTCGTTCAGCGCCTCGATGTAGGCCCGCACGCTGGTCAAAGGCGTCCGCAGCTCGTGGGAGACGTTGGAGACGAACTGCCGCTGCTCGTCTTCGTTCTTGATCTGCTCGGTGACGTCGTGCAAAACGCAGACCGCCCCGGAGACGAAGCCGGTCACCCGCTTGATCAAAGTGAAGCTGGCATGCAGAATCATTTCGTCGTCAGTGCCGGCGTTGACCGTGACCTGCATGTCGCTTTGGTTGGAGATCAAGTCCTGGGAGGTGTATTCCTCACCCAGGCCCAGGACCTGGGAAATCGGCCGGTTGATGGCGTCATCAGCCTTGATGTTCAAAAAGTCCTGCGCCATCTGGTTCATGATCGACACGTTGCCGTGCCGGTCAGTCGCGATAACGCCGTCGGTCATGTGCGACAGGACGCTGTCCAGCCGCCGGCGCTCAGACTCGGACTGTTCGTTTGACCGCTCGATCTTGGCCGACAGGGTGTTGAAGGCCGCCCCCAGCTGACCCAGTTCGTCGTTTGAATAGATCTTGACCTGGGTTGAGTAGTCGCCGTCAGCCACCTGGATGGCCTGCTGGCGCAGCTCCTCGATCGGCCGGGTAATTGCCCGGGAAATAAACATGGAGGCAATCGCCGCCACGACTACGGCCAAAAGCGAGGCCGTCAGGAACATCATCGACACGTTGCGCAGGTTGTTGAAGACGTCAGCCATGCTGGCCTTCACGTAGACCGCCCCGACGATGTTGGTCCCGCTGGTCAGAGGCACGATCTGGACCATGAAGCTGCCCTTCTGGGTGCTGGTGACCAGGGTCTTCTGCTGGCCGGTGTTGATCACTTCCCGGATGTCGCCGTTGTTGGACAGCTGGCCCACCCGGTTCTTGTCGTTCAAGTTCGACACGGCCCGGATCACGTTTTTGCTGTCAACGACCTGAATTTCCGAAATCGCGTCGTTGCTGTAGTCGGTAATGATCTGGTTCATCTTCCGGTCGGCGCTCTTGCCGTTTTTGACCAGCTGGTTCGTCAGCTGGTCGGTGACGATGGTCTGCAGCTGTATCGTCGTCTGGAAGTTGTCGATGCTGGTCTGCTCCATCTGCCTGGTAAAGTAGGCCCCGATGATTTCGATCGTGGCCAGCAGGAGCAGCATGAAGATGAGCGCGATCTTGGTCTGGATCGAGCTGACCAGGCGCCGCATCAAGCCGGGCTTGCCGGGACGTTTCTTTGCTCTTTTTGCTTTCTTCTCTTTTTCCATTAAATCCATCCACATAAAGAAAGCCACCTCAAATAAGTGGCTCCTAAACTATTCTTCTGTTTGCTGCTTGACAAAGTAGCCGACGCCCCGCCGCGTTACCAAAATCTTCGGCCGCACCGGATTGTCTTCGATCTTTTCGCGCAGACGGTGCACCGTCACGTCGACGGTCCGCACGTCGCCGAAGTAGTCATAGCCCCAGACGGTCTGCAGCAGGTGCTCTCTGGTCATCACCTGGTCCATGTGCTGGGCCATGTAGTAGAGCAGCTCAAATTCCCGGTGGGTCAGTTCGATCTTCTCACCGTTCTTTTCAACCAAGTAGGCATCCGGCTTGATCAGCAGGTTGCCGATTTGAATGTCGTTGTTTTCTTGTTCCTTTTCTTTTTGCTGATTGACTTCCACAGCCTTCTTGACGATGTCCCGCCGGCGCAGGTTGGCCTTGACCCGGGCCACCAGCTCGCGGTTGGAGAAAGGCTTGGTGACGTAGTCGTCGGCCCCCATTTCCAGGCCCAGCACCTTGTCGATTTCGCCGCCCTTGGCGGTAACCATGATGATCGGCATGTCGTGCGTTTGCCGGACTTCCCGGGCAACCTCCAAGCCGTCTTTCTTTGGAAGCATTAAGTCTAAAATCATTAAGTCAGGGTTGTATTCCTCAACCTTTTCGACAGCTTCCTCGCCGTCATAGGCTGTTTCCACGTCAAACCCCTCTTTGGTCAAGTTGAACTTGATGATATCGGAAATCGGTTTTTCGTCGTCAACGACGAGAATTTTTTTAGGCATTATAGACCTCCTTCACTCTGACTATTATACTTGATTTGTTCCTAAAATTAAAAAAATTACAATTAATGTAAAAAAGAAGATTGCTTTTGCTGAAATTTATGGCATAATAGTAGTGTTGGTTGATACGGGTCGTTAGCTCAGCTGGCAGAGCACCGGACTCTTAATCCGGGTGTCCAGGGTTCGATCCCCTGACGACCCATCCTTAAGCACTGCGCTCGCAGTGCTTTTTTTATTTTACAGCATACGGGGACTTTTTATGAGCAAAAAGACTTACTACTACCGCAGCGAAAGCGACGATCTCGTCACCGCGGCCCAGCAGGACTTCCGCCTGCCCGACGGCTACCAGGTCTTCAGGAAGGGGGCCGGCTGGAAGGTCTGGAACTTCCTGGTCCGCACCCTGGCGCTGGCCTTTGCCTGGCCTTACTCGCGGCTGTTTCTCCTGGTCAAAGTCCGGGGCAAGGAAAAGCTGCGTCCTTTCAGAAAGCGGGGCTGTTTCGTTTATGGCAACCACACCCAGATGCTGGGCGACCCCTTCGACCCGATGACCATTGTCAATCCCTACCGCTACTATGCGCTGGCGGCCCAGGCCAACTGGGGGATCCCTTTTCTGGGAAAATACGTGATTCCCGTGGCCGGCCTGCCGGTCGGCCAGGACCTCAAGCAGTCCATCAGCCTGCTCAAGGACGTCAAATACGCTTATGAACAAAAGCAGGCCACGATCGTCATTTATCCAGAAGCCCACCTGTGGCCCTATTACACCAAGATCCGGCCCTTTCCAGCCACCAGCCTGAACTTCCCGGTCAGCCTCAAGGCGCCCTGCTTTGCCATGACGACCACCTACCAGCGCTGCCGCTGGCGCCGGCGGCCCAAAATTACGATTTACGTCGATGGTCCTTTTTACCCGGACCAGACCCTGGGCAAGAAAGCCGCCCAGGAGAAGCTGCACGCTGAACTTTACCAGTGCATGACCGAACGGGCCAAGCTGAGCGACTACGAGTTCTGCTCTTATGTTAAAATTAGCAGTAAGAACTGAGATTATTACTGAAAAAGGAGGCAGAAATCATGAACTTTCTTTTTTGCGGCGACCACAATGCTGAAAAAGGCGTGCTGATTGCCGTCTTGTCACTATTGAAAGCGGAGCGCGGCGAGGAGGTCCACATCTACATCCTGACCATGAAAGCCCACAGCAAGAGCCGGTCTTTCAACCCCTTCAGCCAGCACGCGGCTGACTTCATCCGCTCGCTTGTCGTTGCCGACAATCCCAAGAGCAGCCTGGAATTGATCGACTGCACCGCCAATTTCATCAAGGAGCCGCCGACGGCCAACATGGGGACCCGTTTCACCCCTTATGCCATGCTGCGGCTGTTTGCCGACGAGCTGCCGCAGATCCCCGACCGGATCCTTTACCTGGACGACGACGTGATCATCCGCCGGCCAGTCGACCAGTTCTACACCCAGGACCTGACCGGAGTAGAATTGGTCGGGGTCCTGGACTACTTCGGCCGCTTCTTTTTCCACAATCAAAAGAAGGTCTTCGACTACCTCAATTCCGGGGTTCTCCTGCTGAACATGCCGGAAATCAAGCAAACCGGCCTGTTCAAGCGGGTGCGGCATTTGATGCAGGTCAAGAAGATGTTCCTGCCGGACCAGACGGCCATCAACAAGCTGGCCAAGGAGAAGCGGATCGCT
Source organism: Lactobacillus nasalidis (assembly GCF_016587775.1). Taxonomy (GTDB): domain Bacteria; phylum Bacillota; class Bacilli; order Lactobacillales; family Lactobacillaceae; genus Lactobacillus; species Lactobacillus nasalidis. The sequence continues at coordinate 4,943 of NZ_BOCG01000654.1, forward strand.
CCGCGCAAGTACAATGAACAATACAGCCTGCAGAGCGACACGGTCATCCAGCACTTTACCACCAGCTTCCGTTTCTTCCCTTACTTCAGAACGCAGACCGTCAAGCCGTGGGACGTGAAACGGGTGCACAGCGTGCTGCAGCTGCACGAATACGACGACCTGCTCAATGAATACCTGCAGCTGAAGGACCAGCTGTAGCAGCGGGCCGGAAACTACTTCAGAGGAAAAAGCATGACGATTCCAATTTTTTACACCATCAGCGACGACTTCACCCCCTACCTGGCCGTGTCCCTGAGCTCCCTGGCTGAAAACGCCGACCCGGAAAAGGACTACACGGTCATCATCCTGCACCAGGGCCTCAGCCCGGAGCACCAAGATGCCTTGACCGCCTGCGGCAAAGGCAAGCTGCGGGTCAGCTTCCGCCAGCTGGATGAAGAGCTGCTGGCGCCGATTCAAAACCGCCGGGGCAACTACCTGCGGGCTGACTTCTTTACCTTGTCGATTTTCTACCGCCTGTTCATCCCGGAACTTTTCCCGGAATACGACAAGGCCGTCTACTTAGACGCTGACACGGTCGTCAACGCGGACATTGCCGGCCTTTACCAGACAGAACTGGGCAGCAATTTGGTTGCCGCCTGCCATGACCAGTCGGTCCACTATATCGAACCCCTGCAGACCTACATCAGGGACTGCCTGGGCTTGGACCCGGCCGGCTACGTCAACTCCGGGGTCCTGCTCATGAACTGCCGGGCCATGCGGGAGGAAGGCTTCGTGGACAAGTTTTTGCGGCTGCTGACGACCTACCAGTTCAACTCGATCGCCCCTGACCAGGACTACTTAAACGAAATCTGCGCTGGCCGCATCAAGCTGCTGGACCCGCGCTGGGATGCCATGCCGAATGATTTCGATCCGGAAATGGCTGACCCTGCCCTGGTTCACTACAACCTCTTCTACAAGCCTTGGCACTTCGCGGGCGTGAAGTATGAAAGCTACTTCTGGCAAGCAGCCAAGGAAACGCCTTTTTACCAGGAACTCAAGCAGGAGCTGGCTGATTTCAGCGAGCAGGACCGGCAGGCGGAACTGGCCAAGATGCAGGGCATGGTCGACCTGGTCGGCCAGATTTCACAGGATCCGCAAAACTGGTTCCACGTGAAACAGGAAGTTAAAGTTACTCTATAAGAGCTAAGGAGAAAGACATGATTATTGGTGACAAGCGCCTGGACGTGATCCACAATATCGCCCGGGCCGCGAACGACCGCGATTTTACCGCCAAGACCGAAATCGGCGACCCGATGATGACCAGCGAGGAGAAGCTGGCTCTGGTGGAAGCCTTCTGGCAAAAGCAGGACCGGTTCAAGACCAAGGTCGACGGCGTCCTGGGCCGGGAGCTCCTGCAGGTGTTGACCAAGGCCCTGGTAGGCTCAACCAAGGTGACCGGCCTGGAGAAGCTGCACGAGCTGCCGCGGGGCGGGGCCATCGTGACCGCCAACCACTTCAACCAGATCGATGCCCTGGCCGTCAACTGCCTGGCCCAGAAGGCCCACCGGCGGATGGACATCGTGATTGAGGAAACCAATCTGAAGCTGCCGGGCTTTTTCAGCTACATCATGAACAACATGGGCTCGATCCCGCTGACGCAGAGTCCCAACTACCTGGGCCGGGAGTTCATCCAGCACTTGAGCCGGGCCTTCAACCAAGACCACTGGGTCCTGATCTTCCCGGAGCAGGAAATGTGGTGGAACTACCGCAAGCCCCGCAAGCCGCAGCGCGGGGCCTACTATTTCGCGGCCAAGTGCAACGTGCCGGTGATTTCCACTTTTGTGGAGATCCAAACCCTGCCAAAAGCAGAAAAGAAAAACGAGCACTTCCAGCAGACCCGCTACGTCCTGCACGTTTTGGGCGTGCTCTACCCGGACCCGACCAAGCCGGTCAGCGAAAATGCCAGCCGCATGATGGAGGAAGACTACCAGCTGAAGGTCCAAGCGTACGAGGAAGTTTATCACAAGAAACTGGACTACGACTTCACCAGCTGGGACATTGCCGGCTGGAGAGGCGAATAGCATAAAAAAACTGACAAAAAGAGGATGCCGGCCAAGCATCCTCTTTTTTTATTTTCAATTAATCCAGGTCGTCCCCGTTGGATTCGATGACCTTCTTGTACCAGTAGAAGGAGTCCTTCTTCATCCGGTCCAGACTCCCCTTGCCTTCGTCGTCGCGGTCAACGTAGATGAAGCCGTAGCGCTTGGACATTTGGCCGGTCCCGGCGGAAATTTCGTCGATGCAGCCCCAGGTCGTGTAGGCCCGGACGTCAACCCCGTTTTCGATAGCCTTGTCCATGGCAGCGATGTGCTGACGGAGGTAGTCGATCCGGTAGTCGTCGTGGATCTTGCCGTCTTCGATCTTGTCCTTGGCGCCCAAGCCGTTTTCAACGACCATCATTGGCAGTTCATAGCGGTCATACATCATTTCCAGGAAATACTGCAGGCCGGTCGGGTCGGTTGCCCAGCCCCATTCTGAGTACTTCAGGTAAGGGTTGCGGACGCCGGCCGCGAAGTTGCCGCCGACCTTGTCGTCCGTGTCATGAGTAGTGACTACATTGGACATGTAGTAAGAGAAGGTGTACATGTCAACCTTGCCTTCCAGCAAGTCCTGCTTGTCCTGGTCGGTGATGTCCAGGTGAACGTCGTGTTCAGCCCACAAGCGCTTGGCATAAGTCGGGTACTTGCCCTTGCACTGCACGTCTGAGCAGTAGAAGATGTCTTGTTCCCAGCTGTGCCGGTTCAAAAGGATGTCCTTTGGGTCCGGGGTGTATGGGTAGTCGACAATGCCGCAGATCATGTTCCCGATTTGGAAGTCAGGGTTGATTTCGTGGCCGATCTTGACCGCGCGGGCGCTGGCTACAAACTGGTAGTGCAGCTTTTGGTAGGCGTGGCGGTATTGTTCGTCAGTGCCGTTGCCGCCGAAGGCGTTCAGCATCAAGAGGCTGGAGTTGATTTCGTTGAAGGTCAGCCAGTACTTGACCAGGTCCTTGTATTCCTTGAACAAGGCAGTCGCGTAGCGAACGTAAAGGTCAACCATCTTGCGGTCTGACCAGTCGTGGTACTTCACCGACAGGTGCAGCGGGTCATCGTAGTGAGAGATGGTTACCATCGGTTCGATGCCATACTTGTGCAGTTCTTCAAAGACGCTGCGGTAGAAGTCCAGGCCGGCTTGGCTCGGCTTTTCTTCTTCGCCGGTCGGGAAGATTCTTGACCAAGAGATGGACATTCTGAAGACCTTGAAGCCCATTTCAGCAAACATCTTGATGTCTTCCTTGTAGTGATGATAGAAGTCGATAGCGACTTGGTTCGGGTAGTAGTGGTCCGGCAAAACTGCTGGCTTTGACCCTTCCGGGAAATCGGTCGCGCCCGGCATTGAGACAAAGGCGCCCGGCTTGCCGTCCTTGTCGATGTAGGTCACCATTCTTGGGTGGTCCAGGCCGCCTTCAGTGGTCACGTCGCTGATGGAAAGGCCTCTGTCAGCTTCGTCGTAGCCACCTTCGATTTGGTTGGCAGCAGTAGCGCCGCCCCACAAAAAGTCCTTGCTAAAATGTGCCATGTGTTTTTCTCCTTTAACTAACTTTTTCTTGCTATAAGCTATTATAGCGCTTTCAGCCAGTACTTTTTCACTATAAATGTTATATTTTTACAAAAAATCTCTTTATTTTCAGAAAGAATAAAAGCCACAAAAGGCCTCGTGCCTTCCATGGCTTTTTGGTTATTTAACGTATTTTTCCGCGACCTTGCTCCCCAGCCAAACTGCCGCGAAGGAGGCAATGTAGGAAACGACGAAGCAAGGAAGCCAGGCTTCTTTGCAGCCATTAAGGTAGGCGGTCATCCGCGCTGCCTTAGGGATGGATTCATTGTAAAAAATGCTTGCACCAGTACAAATAAAGGTGTTGAGCGTGTTCAATACAGCCGAAGGAATGATGCCTTGCACAAGCTTGAAGGCAACCGTGCCTTCCTTTAAGTGAAACAGGACGGCAAACCAGTCACCCCAAGCATTGTAGGGAATGAACAAGCTGAAGAAAAAGACGATCAAGTTGATTTCCGCGGTCAGTTCAAACAGGTTGACCCAGGTAAACGGCAGATGGTTCAAGAAGATGATGAAGATGGCCATCACCAAGCCCATGAACATGGACAGGACCGAGGTCAAAATGGTTCCGAAGTGGCTCTTGTAAAACATGGTATTTGCTCCTTCATACTTTTTACAGCAGCTGGTACAGGCCGTTCTCACTGAGCCAGCCCAAGTACAAGCTGGTCCAAGAAGAAGCCTGCCGGTTGCTCAAAGAATGGTCAGGGCGGCCGTCAGTCCGCTTGTCAGCCAATGCCATCCCGTGGCTGCCCTTTTGGTACATGTGGAACTCAAACGGAACCTTGTTTTCGGCCAGTTCCCCGGCAAAAGCCACGGCATCCCCGACATGGCAGTTCACATCTTCCGTCGTCCCCCAGATAAAGGCGCGCGGGAACTGGTCAGTTACCGCGTTTTCCAGGTTGATCTTGGCAATCCGCTCAGGCGACTGGTCAACCCCGGTCGCCGCGTAGTTGACCAGGTCGACGCTGACCTTGACCTTGTTCAAGATGGCAATGTTGTGGTTGCTCAAGTCGACCATCTTGAGGGCCGGGTAGCAAAGGCCAACTGAATCGGGCCGCATCTGTTCAGACGTCAGGCCGGTCAACTCCGCCAGCCATGGGGTCTGCCAGTAGGCCGCCAGCTGGGCCGTCAGGTTGCCGCCAGCAGAAAAGCCGATGACATTGATGCTTTCCGGATCAAGCTGCCAGTCCGCGGCGTTGGCCTTGACATCGGCTACGAGCCGGGCCAGATCGGTCAAAGTATTTGGAAAGGCGCTGACCGGGTCGCGGCTGTAGTCGTGTTTGCCGTCAAAGAATTCCGCCCCTTCGGTCGCGTAGTCAAAGATGGCGCAGGAGAAGCCCTTGCTGATGAACTCAAAGGCGATTGGTTCTCTTTCCCGCCAGGCCGTGTAGCAGTAGGCCCCGCCCGGCACGATGATCAAGAAAGGCGCTTTGCGATTTTCATCAACTGACGCATCGGCCTCCTGGATGTAGTAACTGGCCTTGGCGCCCCGGTCGCCGATTTTTTTAGTAAAAAATTTCATTGCTCTCACCCATTTTTTCAAAAATAATAGGCTGCCTGACAGCAGCCTACATTGTTCAAAGGATTAATCAGTCAAAAAGTTCAAAACGCGGTCATAGACTTCATCGCGGTTTTGGTGCAAGCCGTGGTCGCTGCCCGAGATCAAGTGGAATTCGCAGTCATCATAGATGGCCTGGTAGTGGCGGCCGGCGTAGTTGTTGACGATCTTGTCGTCTTCGCCGTGCAGAACCAGGACTGGCCCGCGGTAGGCAGCCGCGGTGTCATAAATGTTGATGAACTTGGCGGTTCTGAAGTACCAGCCGTTGAGCTTGAAGTCGCCAAAGTCCAGCTTGTCCGGTACGGCGTTAGGGTCATACTCTTCGCCCATGCAGGTGCCGATTCTGGCATCGTCAACCAGGGTTGCGGCCGGCGACATCAGCACCAGCTTGGAGATCTTGTCAGCGTAAAAGCCGGCCATCATTGATGACAGAACCGCTCCTTGGGAGTGGCCGATCAGGTAGATCTTCTTGACGCCCTTCAAGCCCGAAACGTACTTCATGACTGCTTCGTAGTCTTCCAGTTCGTTGAAGATCGACATGTTGTCCAAAGGACCTTCGCTTAAGCCGTGGCCGTTGAAGTCAAAGCGGACCGTTGCCAGCCCCTTTTCCTGCAGCTTTTCCGCGATCACTGGCAGCAAATCGTTGACCTTCGGGTCCATCATGCCCACAAAACCGTAAGCCAGGATGGCCAGGTCATATTCTTCACTGTCTGGAATTGATACCTTAGCGGCCAGCTTGAGGCCGTCCCGCATGATCGTTACGTCTTTTTCGCTCATTTTTGCAACTCTCCTCTTCTTTAGCTTTCCAAGTTGGTAATGTTGTTCTTTGCCCGCTGGCTTATATAAAAATTATACCGCTTTCAGCAGGCTGATTTGGCAAAAGCGCCCCGGCAGCAAAAAAGATCATGAATACCTTGTTTCATGATCTTTCTGCTTGTCAGCTATTTAACGTATTTTTCCGCAACCTTGCTCCCCAGCCAAACTGCCGCGAAGGAGGCAATGTAGGAAACGATGAAGCAAGGAACCCAGGCTTCTTTGCAGCCGTTAAGGTAGGCGGTCATCCGCGCTGCCTTAGGGATGGATTCATTGTAGAAGATGCTTGCTGCCGTACAAATGAAGGTGTTGGCTGAGTTCAGCACAACTGACGGAATGATGCCTTGCACCAGCTTGAAGGCAACCGTGCCTTCCTTCAAGTGAAACAGGCCGGCAAACCAGTTTCCCCACGCGTTGTAAGGGATGAACAAGCTGAAGAAAAAGACGATCAAGTTGATTTCCGCGGTCAGTTCAAACAGGTTGACCCAGGTAAACGGCAGATGGTTCAAGAAAATGATAAAGATGGCCATCACCAAGCCCATGAACATGGACAGTACCGTCGTCAGAATAGTACCAAAGTGGCTTTTGTAAAACATGGTATTTACTCCCTCTTAGTTATTTTTAAGCAAAGGTATTTTTTTACTGAGCCAGCTTTGATTGCCTTCTGACTCATTTTACTCGTTTATTAGTGCTGGGATGCCCCGCTGACTGCATCAGCCGCTGGAGCTTCTTCGTTGGCCGTGTCGGCAGCGATCCGGCCGAAGGTAAAGATGTCAGCCAGGGAGTTGCCGCCCAGACGGTTGCCGGCGTGCAGGCCGCCCGCGTTTTCACCAGCTGAGTACAGACCTGGGATGACGTGGCCCTCTTCGTCCAAAACGTGCGCCTTGGTGTCGATTACCAGACCGCCCATAGTGTGGTGGATGGCCGGCTTGCGCGGAGTTGCGTAGAATGGTGCAACTTCGCACTTCAAGTGGAAGGCGCTCTTGCCGAATTCAGGGTCATGGCCGGCATCAACGTAAGAGTTGTACTTCTTGATGGTGTCAGTCAAAACTGCTGGGTCCATCCCCACCTTTTCAGCCAGTTCTTCCAAAGTGTCGGCTCTGAACAAAGTACCGGCTTCAACTTGCGCGTCGATTGATTCTTGAGTGGTGTTGTAGGCAGTTTCCTTGATCTTGTCGTCGGCGATCAGGTAGAAGAGGCCGCCGTTGTCGATCGCTGCCTTGGCCAAAGTGTCACGTTCCGCAAATTCGTTGACGAAACGCTTGCCTTGCTGGTTGACCATGATGAAGTTTTCAGGCGGAGTCTGCAAGCCAGTGAAAAGTTCCCCAGTTACCGGGTCAGAAACTGGCATCAATTGAATGAAGCCCATCCCAGTCAATGCAGCACCGGCTTCTTCACCCAGGGCAATCCCGTCACCGGTGATGGCTGGTGAGTTGGTAGTAGCAATGTCATCAGCGATTTCGCTCCAGTAAGTGTTGTACTTTTGCACCATCTTGGTGTTGGCACCGAAACCGCCGGCCGTCAAAATCACGCTCTTGGCATGAACGGTCACCTTGGAGCCGTCAGTCTTTTCGGCAATCACGCCAGTAACCTTGCCGCCTTCAATGATCAGGTGCTTGGCTCTGGTTTCAGTCAAAACCGTGGCGCCATGTGCCTTGACCCAGTCGCCCAAAACGTGGATGAAGGCAAAGCCCATTGGTTCAACCGGCTTGTGGCCTCTGCGCCACAAAGCTCCAACCGGCATGGTCACGTCGCTGCGGTCAAACTTCACGCCCAGGTCAGTCAGCCACTTGACTGAGTCCAAAACGTTGTTGACCAGGGTAGTTACCAGTTCGTACTTGCCGTGGATTTCGTTGCCCTTGAGGTCCACCCGCTTGCCGCCGAGGTAGGTTTGAATTTCGTGCAGCAGGGTTGAGTCAAAGAGGTAGTCTTCGCCTGATTCCAGGTAGTCCTTGATTTGGTCGCGCAGCTTTTCGAAGTCTTCCACGTATTCCGGATCGATTTCGCTGGTTGGCGTTTCAGCCAGTTCCTTCAAGGTTTCCTTTTCACCAGGCAGAGCCTTGAAGCCCTTTTGCCATTCAGGTTCAGCCGCGTTCATTGGACCGCCGGCCCGGGCAGTGTTGCCGCCAAGCTGCGGGAACTTCTCCAAAATAACAACTTTCTTATCGTGTTGGATTGACCAGGTAGCAGCGGCCAGGCCGGCACCACCGGCACCGATAACGACCACGTCAGTGTCGTATTCTTCATCCTTGGCTGCTGAAGAAGCTGGCTTGTCGCGCTTCTTCCATTCTTCAGCATCCCCGCCGGCTTCAGTGATCGCTTCGGCAACCCCGTCGATCACCCCTTTGGAGGAGATTGAAGCGCCGGAAACAGCGTCAACGTTCAGCGTCTGCCCTTCAACAATGGCCTTTGGAAGCCGCTTGAAGACTTCATCGGCAATCCCGCTGGTTTCACCGGCTGCGTCGACGGTAATGTTTTCCACCTTGTCATCCTTGATGGTGACTTCCATCGGCATGAATGATGAACCGTGGCCCTTGGCCTTGACCTTGTACGTACCTGATTTCATTGACATGATTTTTCTCCTTGAACTTGTCATTTCTCTGAATGATATCGCTTTCTTTTTGACAATTTCATTCTAGTATTTTCCCAGCGAAAAATGAAAGATTATTAATATTATCAATCGATAACATTTATGTTATTGTAAAAGCAGATAATTTTTTCCCGCAGAAAGGACAACTCATGAACGATCCCGACATCATGCTCAATTACCTGGAAGTTCTGCTCAAGGAGAGCAACTTCACCCGTGCCGCTGAAAGCCTCTATATTTCCCAGCCCTACCTGACCCAGCTGATCAAGCGGGTGGAAAAGAAGCTGGGCACCACCATCATCAATCGCGAAAAGGTTCCCTTCTCCCTGACAGAATCCGGCCAGCTCTACTACCACTACCTGGAAAACATTTCCGCCCAGCGCCACCAGCTCAGCAATGCCCTGGAGCGTTTCACCAACCACCAGGAGGAAATCATCCGGATCGCCGTTTTGGAAAGCCTGGGCACCTTCCTTTTGCCAAAAATCCTGCCAGCCTTCCTGGAAAAACACCCCCAGGTCAAAATCCAAATTTCTGAGGGCTTCCCTCACACCAGTGAAGAACGCCTGCTGGGCGGAGACGTTGACTGCTATATGGGGCAGACGCCGGAAACTGTGGCGCGGGGAATCGATACCTATGTCAACGGCGGGGAGGTCTACTATATCGTGATCCCGCAAAATTCCAAGTATTATCTCAAAGACCGCTTCATTCTCGATCCTGCGGATTACGATCCCAAGGAGCTGCTCCAGCAGCCTTTTGTCTTGAGCAACGGCGAATCGGCCATCCGCCACCAAGTCAACGGGCTGTTTCACTATTTCCGCGTGCGCCCGAATGTCCGGATGACCTCCAACAGCGTCATCACGGCCACCAACCTGGCGGTCAACGGCATCGGCTTCACGGTTTCCTCAGCCAGCATCTTGAAGCGCCTGGAACATCTGCCGATCAACCTCTACCCGCTCGATCCCCGGCAGATCAGGCTCACCTACTTTATCGGCACCCGGCACGGCGCTGACCTGTCCCCAGCTCTGGAAGACTTGATTGCTGCCTTCCAGGCGGCCGAGCTGCAGGAGGAAATCAGCTAATTCAAATTTTTGGCTGAAACAAAAAAATTGGCCATTTTTTCTTGTACTAGTTATTGGAGAGAAAATTCTCTTCTAGAAACGGAGGAAAAATGACCAAAATAGCAGCAACCGTCCGCGGCAGCAAGGACGTCGTCCAGAAAGTCCTGCTGGACAAGAACGAAATTTTTGCTGACGTATTGAACGGCTTCATCTTCAATGGAAAACAGATTATCAAGCCGGACATGCTGGCAGACACCAACACGACCAGCTACTACAAGGCCAACGGGGAGGTTCACGGCCAGGACCGGGACGTGGCCAAGCTGCTGACGATCGGCAAGAAGAAAATCGTCATCTCGCTGGTTGGAATCGAGAACCAGACCCGACCAGACAAGCACATGCCGGCGCGGGTGATGAACTACGATGCCGCGGCCTACCGCTACCAGCTCACCAAGAGCAAAAAGCTCTATCCCGTGCTCACGCTGGTGGTATACTACGGGAAAGAAGCTTGGAACTACAGCCGGAATTTGCTGGGGAACATCAATCTGCAAAAGCTCCCCGAGGAAATGCGGCCGCTGATCAGTGATTACAAGATCAAGGCTTTT
>NZ_BOCG01000655.1 GCF_016587775.1 Lactobacillus nasalidis
GATCTTGAAGAACTTGGCGGCGGCCGCCACGGCCTTGCCTGATTCGTTCATGTAGGTCTGCGGCTCCATGAAGATCACGTCCTCGCCGGCGATTTTTTCCTTGGCGTACAAAGCCGTGAACTTCTCCCGGTTTAAGCTCAGGTGGTTGTTTTCAAGATAGTGGTCCAGCGCCATAAAACCAGTGTTATGCTTGGTCTTTTCATATTTAAGGCCTGGATTGCCCAAAGCAACAATTAATTTCATCATTTGTCTCCTCGTTTGCGATATCTTAATAATTTTAGCACAATTGGCCAAAAACTTACGCTCTCTTGCCTTTTAAGCTATCTTTAATTTCTATTTTCCACATGCTATAATGTGAAAGTACGAGACAAGAAAACATTTACATGTAAATACATATAACGGAGGTTCTCCTATGTTAATCAAATCCCTGGTAATCAAGAAGGATTACCTGACGACCGTCAACGAACATGCCACCCTGGAAGAAGCCTTGAAAGTCCTCGAAAGCTCCGGCTACCGCTGCGTGCCGATTCTGGACGACAGCGGCAAGATTTTCCGCGGCAACATTTACAAGATGCACATTTACCGGCACAAGTCCCAGGGCGGGGATATGAGCCTGCCGGTTACCTACCTGCTGAAGAACGCCACGAAGACGATCAAGATCAACGCCCCGTTCTTCCAAGTTTTCTTCACCATCAAGGACCTGCCTTACATTGCCGTCCTGGACACTGACAACACCTTCTACGGGATCCTGACTCACGCCCACCTCTTGGACATGCTGTCATCAGCCTGGAACGTCAAGACCGGTGCTTACGTTTTGACTGTCTTGTCCACCAACGACAGCGGCAACTTGACCAAGATGACCAAGATCATCGCCAAGTTCGTCAACCTGGCCGGGGCCATGACTCTGGACGCGCCAGCCAGCGAATTTGACGGCAAGTACGTCCGCCGGACCCTGTTCACCCTGCCGCAAGGCACGACCGAAACTGAACTGAAGGCCATCTGCAAGAAGCTCAAGTCCAAGGGCTTCCCAGTCGTTGCCGTTGAAGACCTGGCTGCCGGCATGAACATCATGAGCGAAGAAAAGCCTGGCGTCTTCCTGAACGAAGAATAATTTTTTCAATATGAAAACCTCCGAAGCAAATTCGGAGGTTTTTCTTTTGGTTATTATTCGTTGTCGTAGATCCGGTCCAAGCGGTCGTTGAACTGGCAGGCCACTTCATAGTGGATCGTGTCCAGCCAGTCGGCGGCCCGGCGCAGGCTGTTCGGCGCGTCCGGATCGTCTGAAATCAGTTCGACCCGGCTGCCGGCCGGCATTTCCTCAGGCAAAAGGACCATGAACTGGTCCATGCAGACCCGGCCGACGATCGGGCAGTAAACGTCCCCGACCTTGACCTTGAAGCCCTGGAACTTGCGGATCCAGCCGTCGGCATACCCTACCGGCACGGTCCCGATCCATTCGTCTTCTTCGGCAATGTGGGTTGACCCGTAGCCAACCCCGTAGCCCTTGTGAATCTGCTTGACATAGGTCAGCTCGCTGACAAAGGACATGGCCGGCTGCAGCGGGAAGGCCGGGGCCAGGTCCTGGCTGCCCGGGGCAGAAGACGGGTTGAGCCCGTAAAGGCCGATCCCGAAGCGGACGATGTCGCTGGCAACGTCCTTGTCAAACAGGCTGGCCGCGGTGTTGTCCACGTGGATCCATTTCGGCTTGACCGTCAGCAGGCTCTTCATGTGCTCAAAGCGCTTGACCTGGTAGTCGAAGTAGCTGGAATCGCTGCTGTCGGCTGAGGCAAAGTGGGTAAACATCCCTTCAACGAAAAAGGCATCGTTGCCCTTCAAGTATTCGTTGACCGCCTCGAAGTCCTCGTCTTCGCTGAAGCCGATCCGGCCCATCCCCGAGTCGATGGCCATGTGGATCTTCAGCTGCAGGCCTTCCCGGCGCAAAACGGCTTCGGCTTCCTTGAGCCAGTCCAGGCTGGATACTGGCAGGGAGATGTCGTTGGCCGCGGCCAGGGCGGCCTCTGAGGCCGGCTGCAGGCCCAAAACCAGAATCGGCTTGACAACCTGCGCCCGGCGCAGCTCCAAGCCCTCATCCAGCATGGCCACGCAGAAGCCGTCAGCACCGGCTTTTTCCATGACCGGGGCCAGTTTTACGGCGCCGTGGCCGTAAGCGTTGGCCTTAACCACACAAAAGAGCTTCTGGCCAGGCTTGAGATGTGCCTTGGCCTGCCGGGTATTTTCCTTAATCGCAGCCACATTGATGTGCAGGGCTGCTGGTCGATTAACTGCTGTGATCATTTTTCCTCCAAGATAACAAGTTCGACATTTTGCCGATCGCGCGGCGCCAGAGAGCCGGCTCTTCCAGCATCACAATGGCGACTATCTCGTGATCATCATGCGCGATGCTGGAAAAAATCCGCCCCTTGAAGATCCGGGACCGGGTCACCGGAGCGCCCAGGTCGTTTCTGAGCGTTTCGACGTCCTCAAAAGCGACCGCCTTGCCGATTCCGGTTCCCCAAGCCTTGGAAAAAGCCTCCTTGACGGCAAAGCGGCCGCCTAAATATTCAATCTTCCGCTTTCGGGTCAAGTCCTGGTACTGGGCAAACTCCCGGTCAGTCAAGACCTTCCGGGCAAAGCCGTCGCCGCGGTCAACGACCTTGGCGATGCGTTCCACCTCAATCAGATCCACGCCGACGTTTTTGATCATCTTTCCACCTCACGCTTTTTAAATGATAGCACATATAGAAAAAGGCCGAGCCAAAAACTCGGTCCTTTTTGAATTTTCTTAATTGCTTAGCCTTTCCGGCCCCGGATCTTGAAACCGGACTTGCGCTTTTTGCGGTCAAAGCCGCGCTTGCCCTTGAAGTTCTTGTTCCGGCTGCTCCGGCCGTGGCTGTTGCCGCTGCGCCGCTTGCCCCGGTAAGGGAGGGGCTTTTCCGGAGTGATCGTCACCTTGACTTCGCTGTCGTTGGACAGTTCCTTGAGCAAGGCAGCCGCGATGTCTTCGGCGGAGTAGTTTTCCAGCAGCTTTTCCGCTGCTTCGTCATACTTGCTGAGGTCCCCGCTCAAAAGGTCGTCGACCTTTAAAACGGCCTGCTTCATCTGGCCGGCAAAAGCCTGGGCATCCGTCGGCGGCCGCAGAGGCGACATCTTCTTCTTGGTCAAATCCTCGATGGTCCGCATGTAGCCAATTTCGTTCGGCGTCACGAAAGTCACGCTCATGCCGCTCTTGCCCGCCCGGCCGGTCCGGCCGATCCGGTGCACGTATGAGTCAGGGTCTTGAGGAATGTCGTAGTTGTAGACGTGGGTCACCCCGGAAATGTCCAGGCCCCGGGCAGCTACGTCAGTTGCAACCAGGATGTCCAGCTTGCCTTCCTTGAAGCGCTTGAGCACCTGCATCCGGCGGGCCTGGGTCAAGTCGCCGTGAATGCCGGCGGCGTTGTAGCCGCGGGCCA
>NZ_BOCG01000656.1 GCF_016587775.1 Lactobacillus nasalidis
GTTCGTAATATGTTAGTTGCAGATAAAAAAGACTGGCAGTATACACAGTCAGCCCGGATTCTGCAACTGGCAATTTCCGACTTGGGCAAGGCTTGGAACAATTTCTTTGACAAGGCCCAACCAGGCTGGGGCAAACCAAAATTTCGGTCAAAGCGGGAATCCAGACAAGGCTTCAAAAGCGATCAAAGTAAGATCAAGGACGGAATTCTTTATTTGGAGCGGGCAAGAAGAAGCCACGTTCCAAAAGATCAATGGCGTGGCTTTAAGCTGAGCGAAAAGCCTTTGTCAGGTGAGTTTGGCGTTGTCAGCTACTTCAAAGAAAATGGCCGTTATTACGTTGCTATTCCGTATAAGATAAAGGCTGAGGATGTTAAGCTGCCAGACAAAACAGGCAAAGCTACTGCGGTTGACGTCAATGTTGGTCACTTTGATTACACGGGAGGCCGGGTGAACGTACTGCCTAAGAAGCTTGATAGAATTTATAAAAAAATCAAGCACTATCAAAGGCAGCTTGCCAAAAAGCAAGTCAAAAATGGAGAAGCTGCTTGCGAAAGCAAGAACTATTTGAAGACGAAAGCCAAGCTTCAAGCTTGCTATCGCAAAGCTGGCAATATCCAAAATGACTTGATGCAGAAGTTTACGACCGAACTGGTTAATGACTACGACAAGATCGTGATCGAAAATCTGTCGGTTAAGGGCATGTTGATGAGCCACGTAGCTTCAAAGGGTGTTCACCGGTCGATG
>NZ_BOCG01000658.1 GCF_016587775.1 Lactobacillus nasalidis
CCAAAATGGCTTCGCCATGCTTTTGGATCAAGTCTACCAAATATTGGATTCCTCCACGCTCCATCCCATATTTTCGGCTGAGGTAGGTGCCTCTTCTATGATCGTCTACCCATTCGTGGTAGATAGCGAGTTTTATTTCTTTAGTGTATTTAGTCATGAAAATAACCCCCGAAATTAGTGTCCTAATTTCGGGGGTCATATCAA
>NZ_BOCG01000659.1 GCF_016587775.1 Lactobacillus nasalidis
TAGAATTCGTTGGTGATAACGTGAGCGCCTTGGGCAACTGACAATTTCCCGGCGTGGTACAAAGCCGCGTTGGCCGCGGTGTTTGGAATCAAGAAGGCACCGGCAACTGAGCCGACGATCAAACCGCCGTGAACGCCGAAGAACCAGAAGAATGGCACGGCCAGACCGATGACGACGGCCCCGCCCCATGAGTCAGACAGACCCTGCATTGGCATTTCCAGAACTTGGTAGATCCATTGCAGCATGTCAGTGTTGCCGAAAGTCTTGAAGGCCGCAAACAGAAGCATGCAGGCAGTCAAGTCGACGCCGGCTGGAATCATGGCTGAGAACTGCTTGGAAACGCTGGATGGAACTTGTTCAGGAAGCTTGATCTTCCAGCCCTTCTTCATCATGGCGCTGTAGCTCCAGCCGACCAAAAGGCCGATGATGATGGCGGCAACCATCCCTTGGCCGCCAAACCAGGTAATG
>NZ_BOCG01000660.1 GCF_016587775.1 Lactobacillus nasalidis
CGATTTCCCAAGTAGCGGCGAGCGAACAGGAAAGAGCCCAAACCGGCAGATTTATCTGCCGGGGTTGTAGGACTGAGTCATGGCACTTCAGAGGATAGCAGAAGCATTTGGGAAAATGCGCCAAAGAGGGTGAGGGCCCCGTAAGCGAAATCCAAAGAAGACCTATCAGTATCCTGAGTAGGGCGGGACACGTGAAATCCCGTCTGAATCCGCGAGGACCATCTCGCAAGGCTAAATACTAACCA
>NZ_BOCG01000661.1 GCF_016587775.1 Lactobacillus nasalidis
GACTCGTCAGCCATGATCGGGTAAGGGCAGTGGCGGGTCAGGTAGGCCATGGCGTCCAGGTCCCAGGCTGCCACCGGCTGCTCGATGAAGTCGATCAAAAGGCCCTGCTTGTGCCAGTATTCAGCCGCCTGCATGGTCTGGCGGGCATCCCAGGCCTGGTTCATGTCCAAGCGCAGGTGCACCATCGGTCCGGCCGCGTAGGCCAGGTCCTCGACCAGCTTGATGTCGCGCTTCAAGTGCCCGGCGCCCAGCTTGAGCTTGAGGGACTTGAAGCCCTGGTCGACCATCTTCTGGGCGTCGGCAATCATCTGCTCGGCCTTGCCGATGCTGATGGTATAGTCGGTTTCCACGCTGCCGCCCTTGCCCCCTAAAAGCTGGGGCAGGGTGAGGCCAAAAAGGTTGGCCCGGGTGTTGTAGAGGGCGATTTCAACGGCCGCCTTGGCCGGGCCATTGTGGACGATGGAATTTTTCACCGTGGCCAAAAGCTCCTTCCAGTCAGTCAGGTTCTTGCCCAAAATGAGGGGCTTGATCGTCTCCTCAATGACGGCCCGGGCGCTGGCGATGGTGTCGCCGGTCACTTTCTCGTTGGGCGTGCAGCTGCCCGTGCCGGTGACCCCGTTGGCCAGGCGGACGGTCACGCGGACGGCGTTGACGGCGTCGACCCGGTGCAGGGCAGTCACGAAGGGCTGCTTTAAGGGAATCTGCTTCAAGTCAACCTGCAGGTCTTCAATTGCCAATTGTTCAGCCATTTTTTCCTCCTTGATTCTTAGCTAAGCTTGTCTTTAATCCTTCTCATCCAAAAACAGTTCATAAGCCCGGCGTTCCGGGTCGACGGAATCGTTGCCGACCGTGATGATGCCCCGGTAAACGAAGCCCAGTTTGCCGGCCAGGTGCTGGACGGCCTGGTTCTGCTTGCCCGTGTCCAGGCGGAAGCTGCTGATGCCGGCTTCCTTGCCCCGGCCGATCACTTCCTTGAGCAGCAGCTGGCTGAGCCCCTGCCCGCGGAAGGCTGCCTTGACGGCAAAGCGGTGCAGGGCCCAGTAAGGGCCGCTGC
>NZ_BOCG01000663.1 GCF_016587775.1 Lactobacillus nasalidis
TTCGTCAAGGAAAACGGCGGCCTGGATGCCGTGGTTGAAGCTGGCGGGGCCAACTTTTCCGGCGGCCAGCGGCAAAGGCTGGCGATTGCCCGGACGATCATTAAGGACGCAGCCATTTACATTTTTGACGACTCTTTTTCAGCCCTGGATTTCAAGACTGACGCCGCGCTTAGGCAGGCCCTGGCCGCTGATGAAAAAATGCGGCAGGCAATCACGGTTATCGTGGCCCAGCGGGTGTCGACCGTGGCCAATGCCGACCAGATTCTGGTTTTGGATGGCGGCCGGGTAGTAGGCCAGGGCAAGCATGAGGAACTGAAGCGGACCTGCCCGAACTATCAGCAGATTGTCGCTTCGCAATTCCAGAAGGGAGGAAGAGAAGATGCACCACGGTCATAAAGGAAAAGTTGACAAGGCCGAGCACTTTTGGCCAACCTGCCGGCGTCTGCTGGCTTATCTGCGGCCTTGGCGGCTGGGGGTAACGGTGTCGGTGCTTTTTGCCATCATCTCCACCGTCTTTTCGATTTTCGCCCCGAAAGTCCTCGGTCAGGCCACGACGCTGATCTACCAGGGCGTAATAAAAGGCTATGCCCAGATAAAGGCGGGCAAGCAGCTGACGGAGCTGCCGGTCGATTTTGCCGGCGTCTTCAAGATTGGCCTCTGGGTAATTGCTCTTTACTTGATCTCCAGCGTCTTCAGCTTTGGCCAGCAGATCATCATGACGCGGATTTCTCAGCAGGTGGTTTACCACTTAAGAGCTGATTTTAAAGAAAAAATGCGCCATGTCCCGGTTGCTTATTACGACACCCACTCCAAAGGGGATTTGATGAGCCGGATGGTCAACGACATGGACAATATTTCCGGGACCCTGCAGCAGACCTTGATTCAGCTGATTACCAGTGCCATCACCCTGGTGGGCACGCTGGCCATCATGCTGACGATCAGCTGGAAATTGACCTTGGTGGCTCTTTTGACGGTGCCGTTCAGCCTGCTCATCACGGCTACGATTGCCCCGAGAGCCCAGAAGCTGTTTGGCCGCCAGCAAGAGCAGCTGGGCAAAATCAACGGCCAGGTCGAGGAAATTTATGCCGGCGTGGGCATTGTCCGGGTTTTCAACCAGGAGGCAAACGAAGAAGCGGCTTTTGCCGACCACAATGATGCCTATTTCGATGCATCCTGGAAGGCGGAATTTTTATCGATTATGATTTTTCCGCTGATGAACTTTGTCAAAAACGTCGGCTACCTGCTGATCGCCGTTTTCGGGGTCATTGACGTGATCGGCGGGGCAATCAGCTTGGGGAACGTGCAGGCCTTCCTGCAGTATTCCAACCAGTTCTCCCAGCCTTTGACCCAGCTGGCCAACATGTCCAGCACGATTCAGCAGACGATCGCTTCTGCTGAAAGAATTTTTGCCGTTCTGGACGCTGGGGACATGGACGAGAATCTGCATCCGGCTCCGGAGATTGCCACCAGCGCCAAATTGGTCTTCCGCGACGTTTCCTTCAGCTATACTGACGCGTCTTTGATTGAAGACTTCAGCTTGGAAGTGCCAAAAGGAGAAATGGTGGCCATTGTCGGTCCGACCGGGGCAGGGAAGACCACGATCATCAACCTCCTGGAGCGCTTCTATGACGTTGCCAGCGGGCAGATCTACCTGGACGGCAAGGAAACGCGGGCGATGAGCCGGGAGGATCTGCGCAGCCATATTGCCATGGTTTTGCAGGACACCTGGCTGTTTACTGGGACGATTTTTGAAAACATCAAATATGGCCGCGAAAGCGCCAGCGACGAAGAGGTTTACCAGGCTGCCCGCCTGGCCCGGGCCGACGGTTTTATCCGCCAGCTGCCAGACGGCTACCAGACCGTTTTAAACGAAGAAGCCTCAAATATTTCCCAAGGGCAGCGGCAGCTGCTGACGATCGCCCGGGCCTTTCTGGCCGACCCGGAAATTCTGATTCTGGATGAAGCGACCAGCTCAGTCGACACGCGCACGGAAAGCTTGATTCAGCGGGCCATGGCCGATCTGCAGCAGGAGCGGACCAGTTTCGTGATCGCCCACCGCCTGTCGACGATTCAGGATGCTGACAAGATCATCGTGATCAACCACGGGCACATTGTCGAAAGCGGGAACCACCGCAGCCTGCTGGCGAAAAACGGTTTTTACGCCGACCTCTACCACAGCCAGTTTTTAGGTCAGAAGATCTAAAAAAACATGATTCGTGAAAACGAATCATGTTTTTTGTTGGCCAGCGGCCTTTGCATTTTGAACATGTGTTCTGTATAATAGGGGTGGTTCAAATCAATGTTTTTGCTGGTCCTTGTCCCGCTTCTTTTTCAAATGATAGTAAAGGCCGAAGGGAACCAGGTTCTCGTTGCCGGCCGCGATGCGCTTGATGTTTGCCCGGTGGCTCCACCAGATCAGGAGAACCAGTACGCCGGACATGACCGACAGGAAGCTGTCATGGAAGAAGAAGCTGGAAGCAAAGATCAGCACTACCGAAATCAAACTGCTCAAGGAAACCATGCTGGTGATCAGGAGCAAGGGGATGAAAAAGCAGGCGCACAAGCCGAAGAACTGGACGTTGTAGCCCAGCAGGAAACCGGCAGTAGTGGCAACTGCCTTGCCGCCCTTGAATTTCAAGAAGATCGAGAAGGCATGGCCGAAGATGGCTGCCGCCCCGAAAATGAGGCACAGGTGATGGTCGCCCAGATGGAAAATGCGCGGCAGGCAGGTAGCCAGGGTTCCCTTGAAGAAGTCGACCAGGAAAACCAGGGTTCCGGCCTTGGGGCCCAGAACGCGAAAAGTGTTGGTGGTGCCGATGTTGTGGGAACCGTATTCGCGAATATCCTTGTGGTAGAATAGTTTTCCGACCAGCACGCCGGTCGGAAAAGAACCGATCAAATATGCTAAAATTAAAAGTAATGCAAATTTCGTTGCAAACATCAAATCAACTCCGTTATTCTTGTACCTGTTATTTTAGCAAATAACGGAGTGAATTGATACGAAGTTTATAATCTAAAGCTTGGAGATGTTTAATTTTGCCAAAGAACACCTATGACGATTCTTCAATTCAAATTCTGCACGGACTGGAGGCAGTCCGCAAACGGCCGGGGATGTATATCGGCTCGACCGACATTCACGGCTTGAACCAGCTGGTCTATGAAATCGTCGACAACTCAGTCGATGAAGCCATGGCTGGTTTTGGCCGGGAAATCAACGTCACCATCCATGAGGACGATTCCGTGACCGTGCAGGACTTCGGCCGGGGGATGCCGACAGGGATGCATGCTTCAGGCCGGCCGACCATTGAAGTAATCCTCACGGTTCTGCACGCCGGGGGCAAGTTTACCGAACAAAACTACAAGACTTCCGGCGGTCTGCACGGGGTCGGCTCCTCCGTCGTCAACGCCCTGTCCAGCTACATGAAGGTGCACGTGGTGCGCGACGGCAAGGCCTATGAAGAAGAATTCAGAAACGGCGGCCAGCCGGTTGGCACCCTGCGCTGCCTGGGGGCAACCAAGGAAAAGACCGGGACGACCATTACTTTCAAGCCCGACCCGATGATTTTTTCAACCACGAAATACAACTATGAGACCATCCAGGAAAGAATTCGGGAATCTGCCTTCCTGCTCAAGGGTGTCAAGTTTACCTTGACCGATGAGCGGACGCCGAACCACCATGACGTTTTCCAGTACGATGACGGCATTGAAAGCTTCGTTGCCTACCTTAACGAAGGCAAGGGGACGATTGGCAAGGTCTTTTACTTTGAAGGCAGCCAGGACGGCATGGAAATCGAATTTGCCGGCCAGTACAGCGACTCTTACTCAGAAAACTTTGTTTCCTTCGTCAACAACGTCCGCACCGCTGACGGCGGCTCCCACGAAGTCGGGGCCAGAAGCGGCTTCACCCGGGCCTTCAATGACTACGCCAAGAAGCAGGGCTTGCTGGGCAAGAAAGACAAGAACCTGGAAGGCTCCGACTACCGCGAGGGCCTCAGCGCCGTTTTGAGCGTCAAGATTCCGGAAGAACTGCTGGAATTTGAAGGGCAGACCAAGGGCAAGCTGGGGACTCCGCAGGCCAGAAGCGCCGTTGACAGCATCGTTTATGAGAAGCTGTCCTACTACCTCTTGGAAAACGGGGAATGGGCCCAGGACCTGGTCAAGAAGGCGCAGCGCGCAAGAGATGCCCGTGAAGCTGCCAAGAAGGCCAGAGACGAGTCTAGAAACGGCAAGAAGCGGCACAAGAAGGAAGTCCTGTCCGGCAAGCTGACGCCGGCCCAGTCCAGAAACCCGAAGAAAAACGAGCTTTTCCTGGTCGAAGGGGACTCCGCCGGCGGCAGCGCCAAGCAGGGCCGGGACCGGAGATTCCAGGCCATCCTGCCTTTGCGGGGGAAGGTGCTGAATACTCAGCGGGCCAAGCTGGCCGACATTTTTAAGAACGAAGAAATCAACACGATGATCCATACGATCGGCGCCGGAGTCGGCACGGAATTCAAGGTTGAAGACTCCAACTACGACAAGATCATCATCATGACTGACGCCGACGACGACGGGGCCCACATCCAGATCCTGCTTTTGACCTTCTTCTACCGCTACATGCGGCCGATGATCGAAGCCGGGAAGGTCTACATTGCGCTGCCGCCGCTTTACCGCATCAGCAAGAAGCAAACCAACCTTTACGCTTGGACGGATGAAGAGCGTGACGAAGACGAAAAGAAGGTCGGCAAGGGCTATGCCTTGCAGCGCTTCAAGGGGCTGGGGGAAATGAACGCCGACCAGCTCTGGGAAACCACGATGAATCCGGAAAGCCGGATGCTGATCAGGGTCAGAATCGATGACGCCCAGCTGGCTGAGCGCCGGGTTACCACGCTGATGGGCGACCAGGCTTCTGCCAGAAGAAAGTGGATCGAGGAAAACGTCAAATTCCGCTTGGGCGATGAAGAGTCGATCTTAGACAAGGTCAGCGATTAGGAAAGGAGCACTTTATGCCAGAAACTCACGAACGAATTCGTGAAATGCCTTTGGAACAGGTGATGGGCGAGCGTTTTGGCCGCTATTCAAAATATATCATTCAAGAGCGGGCTCTGCCTGACATACGCGATGGCTTAAAGCCTGTCCAAAGGCGGATTCTTTATGCCATGTACCGCGATGGCAACACGGCCGACAAGCCGTTTAAGAAGGCAGCCAAGGCCGTCGGTAACATCATGGGTAACTACCACCCCCACGGCGACAGCTCGATTTACGGGGCCCTGGTCTTCCTGTCCCAGGACTGGAAGATGCGGGAACCGCTGATTGAAATGCACGGCAACAACGGGTCCATGGACGGCGACAGTCCGGCCGCCATGCGTTATACCGAATCGCGCCTGGCCAAGATTTCCAACGTTTTGCTGGAAGACATCGACAAGGAAACGGTGCCGATGGTGCTCAACTTCGACGACACCGCCTATGAACCGACCGTTTTGCCGGCGCGCTTTCCGAACTTGCTGGTCAACGGTTCGACCGGGATTTCTTCTGGTTACGCGACGGAAATCCCGCCGCACAACCTAAGCGAGGTCCTGGACGCGACGATTCACCTGCTCAAGCACCCTGATGCCAGCCTGGAAGACCTGATGTCCTTTGTTCAAGGTCCGGACTTCCCGACCGGCGGGATCGTTATGGGCAAGAAGGGCTTAAGGGATGCCTACAAGACGGGCAAGGGCCGCATTCAGGTCCGGGCCAAGACGCACATTGAAGAAATCAGGGGCCACCGCCAGCAGATTGTAGTGACGGAAATTCCGTACCTGGTCAACAAGGCCCAGCTGGTCAAGAAGATTGATGAAATCCGGGTCAGCCGGGAACTTGACGGCATCAGCGAAGTGCGCGACGAAACCGACCGCCACGGCCTCTCCATCGTCATCGAACTGAAGAAGGATGCTGACGCCCAGAACATTCTCAATTACCTGCTGAAGAACACTGACCTGCAGGTATCCTACAACTTCAACATGGTGGCCATTGATCACATGACCCCGGTCCAGGTTGGCCTCAAGCGGATTCTGGCTGCCTACTTGGAGCATGAGGAGTCAGTTGTCACCAAACGGACCCAATTTGACCTCAAGAAAGCATCTGACCGCCTGGAGATCATCCAGGGCCTGATCAAGGCCATGAGCATTTTGGACCAGGTGATCAAGGTTATCCGGGCTTCCAAGAACAAGTCCGATGCCAAGAAGAACCTGGTGGCCGAGTTTGCCTTTACCGACCGGCAGGCTGAAGCGATCGTGTCCCTGCAGCTGTACCGCTTGACCAATACTGACGTTTTGGCTTTGCAGGCTGAAGAAGCGGAACTGACCAAGAAGATCGCGGCCTATGAAAAAATTCTGGCTGACCCGAAGGTGCTGCAAAAGGAAATCATCAAGGAGCTTCGGGCAGTCAAGAAGGAATTCGGCTCTGAGCGGCGCAGCGAAATCAGCGACGAAACAGCCCGGGTTGAAGTCGATGAAAAGGCCTTGATCACGGAAGAGTCCGTCCGCGTGCTCATCAGCCGCGACGGCTACATCAAGCGCTCATCCTTGCGCTCCTTCCAGTCGACGGAGGCCGGCGACAACGGCCTGCCGGAAACCGACCGGGTGGTTTATGAGGGAACTTTGTCGACTCTGACCAACCTCTATCTCTTTACCAACCACGGAAATCTGATCTACCGGCCGGTCCACGAGCTGGTAGAAAGCAAGTGGAAGGACGTGGGCCAGCACCTGTCCCAGGAACTGGGCCTGGCCAGCGATGAAAGCATCATCCAGGTCTTTGCCTTGGAGAAGCTGGACGACCCGGACCTCTCCTTCCTGTTGGCCACTAGCGACGGCTATATCAAGCAGGTGGCTTTAAGCGACCTGCAGCCGACCAGAACCTACAAGTCGCGGGCAATCATGGCCATGAAGATGAAGAGCGACGATTCCCGGGTGCTGAACGTCAGCCTGCTGAAGGCCGGCCAAGAGCGGGAAATCACCCTCTTTACCAACCAGGCCTTCGCGCTCAAGTACGACGTCAGCGAGGTTCCGCAAGTCGGCGCCAGAGCCGCTGGGGTGAAGTCGATCAACTTGAAAGAAGACGACTACGTGGTTGACTACGTGCTTGCTGATCCGCGCTACGACAGCCTGCTCAAGGTAGGGCTGGTGACGCAGCGGGGCGCATTCAAGCAGATGCCTTTGAGTTTGATCAGCAAGACCAGCCGCGCCAAGCGGGGCGTTTTGGTCCTGCGGAATCTGAAGACCAAACCGCACCGGATCGTGGCCCTGAAGGCCTACGGGCAGCACCATGAGCTGCAGCTGATCACCTCCAGCCTGCGCCGGCAAGTGATCAACACCAACGAGTATCCGCTGGGCGACCGGCAGAGCAACGGCTCTTTCGTCATCGACACTAAGACCGACGGCGAAGCCAAGGAACTGATTCTGGGCCGGCCACTCTCTGACCAGGCCCGGGACGTTGGCCGCCTTTTCTAGGTCTTTTTGGTGGAAAGGCAAAAAAGATTGCGAAAAGATTAAACAAAAGGGCAATTTTCTAGTAGACTTAATTAGAGAGAATAAATACAGCTGAATTTAGAAGGGAAAATTCCAAAATGGAAAAAGAACTGATTTTTGGTCACAGAAACCCAGACACTGACGCAATTGGCACGGCAATTGCCTACTCATACTTCCAAAACCAACACGGCTACAACACTGAAGCCGTTGCTTTGGGTGAAGCAAATGACGAAACTGCTTTTGCTTTGAAGAAGTTCGGTTTCGAAGCTCCTCGTGTAGTCAAGACGGTAGCTAACGAAGTCAACGCCATCATGCTGGTTGACCACAACGAACCGCAACAAAGCGTTGAAGACCGCGACCAAGTCAAGGTAACGCACGTGATCGACCACCACCGGATCAGCAACTTTGCGACGATCGATCCTTTGTTCTACCGGGCAGAACCAGTTGGCTGCACCTCAACTGTTCTTTGGGAAATGTTCAAGGAACAAAACATGGAAATCCCAGCCAACATTGCCGGCATCATGCTCAGTGCCATCATTTCCGACACTCTGCTTTTGAAGTCACCAACCACGACTGACGTTGACAAGGCTGCTGTTGAAGACCTGGCCAAGATTGCCGGGGTAGACTACAAGGAATACGGCTTGGAACTGCTCAAGGCCGGCACCAACATTGCTGCCAAGTCAGTTGAAGAACTTATCGACCTTGACGCCAAGAGCTTCGAACTGGGCTCAAAGACTGCCCGGATCGCTCAGGTCAACGTTGTTGACGTTCCAGAAGCCCTGGAACGCAAGGAAGGGTTCTTGAAGGCTATGGAGGCCGATGCCAAGGCCAACGGCTACGACTTGTTCATGCTGGTCATCACCAACGTTTTGGACTCAGACTCAGAAGTCCTCTTCATCGGTGACGACGAAAGCAAGGCAGTCTTTGCCAAGGCCTTCGGCAAGGAACTGGTTGACTCAGAAGCTCACCTGCCAGGCGTTGTTTCCCGGAAGAAGCAGATTGTGCCGCCATTGACCCGGGCATTTGAAGCTTAAGGGAAAAGCACTGACTGAAAAAATTGCCAGTTGAAAAGAAAATCCGGCGCCAGCCGGGTTTTCTTTTTTTATATCAAAAAATATCCTAATTGTTACTACAATTTTTATTGCAAAGAAAAAGCGCGGCTTCGCCGCGCTAAATAAAAAATTAGTTGACAAATAATCCCTGCCGGCTGATTTGGCAAGTTATTTGCCGGTAAATTTCTTAAGCTGGTCAAACTGGTTCATCAGTTCAAAATCCAGGTAGTAAGGCTGCTTGACCGGCAGGCAGCTTTGCCCGTACAAGGCGAAAATTGCGGCTAGCTCTTCCTGCCAGCGGGCAATTTCCTCATCCAGACCAGCCGCGCCCTCATTCAAAAGGGTATGCAGGAAATGGTTGGCCACGCCGACGTAGCTGGCGCCAAGAGCCAAGCCTTTGAAGACGTCCAGCGGGTTTCTGACGCCGCCGGAAACGATCAGGCGGTCGGTCAGCGGCGACGCCAGCAAGGCGGCCAAAGCGGTTGGCAGGCCGCAGTCGTTTAAATAATTCATCGGGTAGGGGCTGCGGGAATTTTC
>NZ_BOCG01000664.1 GCF_016587775.1 Lactobacillus nasalidis
GATGTAGTCTACCGGCCCCAGCCGGCGGCGGTAGGTGATGATTGACAGGTCGGCATGGCTGGTCAGAAAAATGATCTGAGCCCGGTCGTCCTGCTTTTTGATCAGTTCTGCCAGGTCAAAGCCGTTGTCCGCTTCCACTTCCTGGCCCAATTCCACGTCTAAAAAGTAGATGCCGCCATCTGCCGGGTGACTTAAGAGGTATGCCTTGGCGTCTTGGTAATTACTTTGGCTGGCCAGGTCAAAGCGGATTTTTTCTTCATCTGACAGGATCTGTTCTGCCCGCTTCAAGGTAGCGATGACCTGGGCGATTTGCTCTGGATCGTCATCGCAAATAAATACAGGGTAACTCATATTTCTTCCTCCACATTTTCCGGCAGCAGGGTCAGGCTGAAGTTGAACCAGCCGTCCTCTGGTCCGTAGTCCAGCAGCATTTGTTCATCATGCTGGCTAACGATTTCTTTGACATTGGCCAAACCAAGGCCTGCGTGCGCTTCTTTTGTCGTGTAGCCCGCCTGGGCCAATTGGTCAGAGTCGGCCACGGGCCCGCCAATCCGGTTTCTGATCATGAATTCAAAGTCGCCGCCTTCCTGGTAGTACATGGCCTCCACCCGTCCCTGGCCGCCCAGGGCTTTCAGCTGCTGACTGGCTTCAATGGCGTTGTCAAAAGCGATGCCGATAATCCGCACCAGGTCCAGGAGATTAGTTTGCGGGATCTGGCTGATTTCGGGCTCACAGCCGAAACTATAGTCAATCTTTTCATTGTAGAGCTTGGCCAGCTTGGCGATGGCAATGCTCTTCAGTTCGGGAATCTTGACGTGGTTGACGTCGGGGTATTTGCGCAGGGCCTTTTGGTCAAATTGGCTGCTGGTGTATTTTTCCAGCTCTTTTACCAGGGCCTGGCTTCCCCCTTTTTCCGCGCTGACCTTGAGACTGAGCAGGATGTTCTGGTAGTCGTGCTTGAAGCGGCGGAGCTCATCCTCGTTTTGGTCCAGGTAGTCGGCGTATTCCTTCAGCTGCTCATTCTCCTTGACCAGCAATTGCTTTTGCCGGGCCAGGGCTTCCTGCTTCTGCTGGTCTAAAAGCTGACGCTGGATGTGGACGATTTCCCGGTAGATCACCGCCAGAAAAATTGCCTGGAAGACCAAGAGGGAGAAGAAAAGGAGGACAACTTCGGTCGGCTTTTTGTCATCAAGAATATAGGCCCCGATCGTGCAGCAGACAAAGTAGAGATAAGCCAGGAGGCTGACCAGAATACTGCTGTTGGCATCCGTCAACAAAGACGCGATCCGCTCGCGCTGCCAAATTACCAAGATCAAGATAGCTAGAGGCAGAATTAGGTTCATAAAAGCATCAAAGTAGAAGTACTTTGGCAGTGGTAGCAGGCTGACCAGAACTTTCATGCTGAGCTGAATGACCAGGCTGATGATGCCAAAAAGCAGGCCGGCCCCCAGCAGCTGGCGGAAGCGGCCGGCTTTTTTCAGTAAATAAAAGTAGCCGCAAAATAGCAGAATCTCCAGACCTGTTTCGTAAATCAAGCTGCTGTAGGTCTGAAAATTGGATAGAGCCACGGACAACACGGCTTCAAGGGCCAGCAAAAACAGCCAGTCAAGCTTGCTGAGCTTGATCTGGGCAAACAGGCAGAAGAGCCAGATATCAATCACGGCACTGAAAATCATCACTAGAATTTGTAAAAACAGGGTCATCAGCCGCCTCCTTTCAAAGCTGGCAAGAACGACGAAAAGAGCTTGGCTTTTTGCCAAACTCTTTACGAGGATTAATGCTTCTTACCCTTATGGTGTTTCTTGTGGGAAGAGTGATTTCCATCACCAACAATCTTTCCAATGCAGATTAAAGAAAAGCTCTTAGAGTCTTCAAGACCTGCTCCACTGGCATTTCCTAATTGCTGTAAATCCAACACTTGCATATTTGCAAATTCCTCTTGTTTTTATTTTTTCTGCCTGTAACTGACAGCTGCAGGCAGGTGGTCATCAATCATTTCCAATATTTTCTCCAATGCAGATAAAGGAATAGTCCTTTCCACTTTTGCTGGCGTAACCCACGTGCAGTTTGCTGCGGCGCACACTTTTTTCTATATCATGGCCAAGATTTTCGCAAAAGCGTTCTAGGCCTAAAATTAAATTCATCGTTTATCTCCATAGTAATGACCATCTACGACGCTGCCAATGCAGATAAGAGAAAAGCCTTTGTGTTTCTTTTTGCTTTTTTCTGCCTTTGCCTCGTGCTCTAGATTTTCGCAAAAGCGCTCCAGGTCCAAAATAAAATTCATCGTTTGCCTCCTAAAAAAGCCGCCAGTATTTGGTCTGGACGAGGGGCAGCCAGAGGCTGGCGTCGTTTCGCGCGATTCCTTCCAATACCAGCAAAACTCCGCTTGCTCCCGCGGCCAGGTCCATCGAGCAGCGGTAGCCGCGGGAAGCTGCCACTAAAGTCCCCTCTTCCCTTGGCAGCAAATAATTGTTGAGCAGGCGGATTTTTTCTTCCAGCTTCTTCTTCCGGCCCAAGGCCAGGTCTGGCAGCATTAAGCCTGCATAGCCGGTAAGCAAGCCGCCCATGTAGCTGCAGAAGCTGTCCAGCGTTTTCGCTGCTTGAATAATGATTTCTTGATATCTGTCCTCTTTCGGCTCGTCTTGGGCAATCGCCGCCAAGACCAGGGCCAGGCCAGCCGTTCCGTTTGCCAGATAAGGCATCCGCCGGCCCTCCTCTGCCAAAAACACATGCTGGTCCACTTGCACTAAATCTTTTTCCAGCAAGTCATCCAGCCCTTTTTTGGCTTCTTTTTTAAAACTGTCTTCTTCTAAAAACTTTCCCAGCTTCCATAAGGCAAGAATTGCCCCCAATTGGCCGGTCATTAGGCCTGCGGTTGACATTTTCTGATAGCCGGCCGCGATTTCTCTTCCTATTGTAATCAACTCAGCTGTTTTCGCCAGACCTTCTTCTGCCGCCAGGGCGATTTTGGCCAAGGCGATTCCCGCGAGGCCAGATCTTAGAGACAGGTCATCATTGCTTCCTTGGGCTGACCAGATCAACAGCCGGCCCCAGGCCTTGTCTCCCAACTCATAAATGATTCCGCCCAGGCCTGCCTTTCCGGTAAACAAGCCGGCAGCAGGCGTTTTCTCTGCTCCCTGTTTTTTCAGCCAGGCTAAAAATTTCTTCTTTTCTGCCGGCCCACCCCGTCTAGCTAAAAGAAGGCCGTAGCCTAAGGCACCATTGTCGACAGTCAGCCGCTGGTCTGGATCCTCTAAAAGTGGCAGGTCGCCCTTGATCAAATTTGGGCTCTGCCAGTCGGCTTTTATTCCCCGGGAAATATTCCCCCGCAGGTCGTGCAAACTAGGCCAGACTTCCTTTTCTCTATTATCATTTTTGTTTTCTTTCCTTAATAGAGGACACTTGGGCAGGAGCTTCTGCCGCAAGTTTTCCAAATAGTCTGCTGCCTCTTTTGAAAAATACCGGCGCAGGTTCAAGTCCTGCATAGGCCAGCTTGCTCTAGCCCGGTTGCTGATTGGCAGGAAAAGGGACCGAATGGTCTGGTAGAGGGCGTATAAATCTGCCTGCTCATAATTTTCAAGAGCCAGATCACTAAAACCAGCAGTCATGATTCCTGGCTCATAAGGCTTAGCCAGGTCCGCGGCAGCTTCAAAGTCGATCAGCTTGACCTCGCCGTTTTCAGTAATCATGACATTGTCAGCCTGCAGGTCACCGATGACGACTCCTTGAGCATGCACGTGGGCCACGGCCTGGCGCAGCTTTTCCGCTATCTGCAGGCTTTTAGCCACGTAGGCTGCCCGCTTTTCCGGGTAGAAAGGATAGTTTTCAGCTACATAGTCCCCCAAAGTCTGCCCGGAAACATAATCTTCAACCAAATAGGCATGAATCCAGGCTTGAAATTCTTCACTAATATCTACCACTTCCGGCACGTTTGCTAATTTTTTCAACCAGCCCGCTTCTTTTTTGATCCGGCTGAAGGCATCCTGGCCATGGCCATCCAGACCCGCGGCCGGTCGTCCTTCCTTGATCACGTAATTCTTGCCATTTTTCTGGGCCAAGTAGACACCGCCGCCATTGCAGAAGTGGAGGGCCTCCTTGATCTGGTAAGCAGTTAATTTGCTGATCTCTGCCCCTTTGACTTGAAAGTTATTTCTTGCCAGTTCAACCGGCTCTTGCACAAAGTCCGGCTGATAATAATAAGGACAGCGCTGGTCCTCCTGCCAGCTGCCATCTGGCGCCTGCAGGCAGCAGCATTTTTGCCCGGAAATTTCTTTAACTATTTCCTTGAAGGCGCCGTAGCGGTAGTAAACAGGGCTGGCTTGCCAGCGGCGATCACTCAAGATATAAGGACCAGGAGCAAAATCCTTTAGCAAAGCCGCTAAGTCAAAGACTGCCTGAACAAATTCCCCTTCATCTTCTGGATAAATGGTGATGAATTTTCCACTAGCCGCCCGGTCGGCATACTTGGCATTTTTTAACAGCCAAACTCGTCTTGACCGGGTCACTTTGAAGGACAACAGGCGGGCAAAACAGTAATGGCTGACCAAATCTAGCATCCCTTGCTCCTGCCCCAAGGCTACGGATAGGTGAATCTTCCAGCCCTGCTGGGCCAAGGGCCGGGGGCTGAGGCAGCAATGCCAGTCTCCTTGGTAAAAATTTTGCCAAGCTGCTGGTGGCCTGCAGGCAAATTCCAAATTATTTTTTTCATCTTCATCCAGCTCATAGTAATAGCTGTCAGCCTGCAGATAGGGCTGGTAATCTTGTGCTTGATAGTTCATTTTCTCGTTCACCTGCTTTCCAAAGGCCGCAGCTGGTCTTCGACATAGGCCCGGTACTTCGGAAGCTGCTTGAGCAATTCTTCATGCCGGCCAGCTGCTTGAACCTGACCTTGATCTAAGAAGTAGATTTTATCGGCATTGGCGATCGTCGACAGACGGTGGGCGATGATGATGACAATCTTTTCCCGGGCAATCCGGTCAACTGCTTGGCTGACCTTGGCTTCTGACTCGGGATCCAGGTTAGCCGTAGCTTCATCCAGGATCAGGCAAGGGGCATCCCGCAAGTATGCTCTTGCCAGCTGCAGGCGCTGGCTTTGCCCCAAAGACAGCTTCCAGCCGCCTTCCCCTGTCCGGGTGTCCAGATCCAGTTCCGGCCAAAGGTTGGCCACTTGCAGGGCCTTGATCATGTCGGACCGGCTGACAGATTTTTCCAAGCCAAAGAGTAAATTGTCGGCGACTGTACCGGCAAAAATATTGTTGTCCTGGGCAACCACACTGAAGAGGTCCCGCCAGGCGGGCAAGCGGCAGCTTTTAGCCTCCAAATCCCCCAACAGGATCTGCCCTTGATAGCCAGCTTCCAAGCGGGTCAACAGGTTGATCAAGGTCGTCTTGCCGGCCCCAGATGGACCAACCAAAGCTGTTTTCGCCCCTTTTTTAAAGTCCAGGGACAAGTCCCGCAAAACCGGATCCTGGCTGCCTGGATAGGCAAAGGTCAAGGCGCGGACCTTCAAGTAACTTGCATCCTTAGGCAGCTCCTGGCCGGGATCAGCTTCATCCGCCTGGGCCAGGATATCACTGATGGCTTTAAGGGAGCCCTGGGCTTCAGCATAGCTCATGTAAAAGTTGCCCAAATTGTTGATCGGGGAAATGATGCTGAACATGTACATGATAAATGAGCTCAGCATCCCCAAAGACAGGCTGCCATTAGCCAGGCGCTGACTGCCGTAGAGCAGGATCAGGAGAAAGCCGGCCAGAGTCAAAACCGTCTGCAGAGGTCCAGTCACGCTGAAAACCGCGTCAGTCTTTCGGGACAGGGCAAACAAGTCCTGCAAGTCGCCGCGGAATTTTTGCAAAACGCCGGCTTGGGCATTGGTCAGCTTGATCAGCTTGATATTGGCCAGGTTTTCATCCAAATCAGCAGATACCCGGCTGAGCTTGGCTTGGTTTTGGTAGGCGAAGTGCTCGTTGATTTTTCCTAAAGGAAAGGCGCTGCTGGCGATCAAGGCAAAAGTCAAAACGATCACTAGAGTCATTTTGACATCCAGGCTGAGCAAGATCCCCAGGCTGGCGGCAACCGTCAAAAGGCTGACCAAGGCTGAGGGCAGGACGCTGACGGTAAAGTCCTTGACCACTGAGCTGTCGTTTAGGACGTGGCTGAGCAGGGAGCCGCGGCTGTTTTCCTTATAATAGTTCCAAGGCAGGCGCAGGAGCTTCTCCTGCAAAAGCAAGCGCAGGTCTCTGATCCGCTCGTCTCCGGCCAGGCTGAGCAGGTACTGGCTGCCGGCTTCCAAGAGACTGGAAATGAGCAGGCAGAAGCCGATCTGGCCCAGGCTGCTTGTCCGAGAAAGCATTTTTCCATGGTCGATCACTTGCTTTAGCAAGAGAGGGATTTTCAAGGACAAGGCAGTGGCCAGGCAGCTCAGCAGGATTGCCAGAATTTGCCGGCGGTCGAGGGAAAACAGGCGGATTTTTCCAGCTTTAATCATTGCCGTGGAAGCAGATGAAGCTGTATCTGTGTTGTCTTCTGCGGTGCCGCTTGGCGCTTTTGCCGTCGTGTTCCAGGATTTTTTCCATTTCCAAAATAAAATTAAACATTGTTTCACTCCTCATCTAATCAACTTACAAGGCAATTGTAGGCTAAGGAGCTGGCCGTAAACGAAAGCCGTCAAATTTGCCGCTTTTCGCGTCATTTTCGTCAGAAAAAGGCAAAAAAAAGAGCGAAGCTCACAGATGGAGTTTCGCTCTCTAGAGTTATATTTGCTTTTAGTAGTTGGTTACGGTTGCCTGACCAACGCCGATGATCTTGAATTGGGCAGCTTGACTGCTCTTCTTGCCAGAAGCTGAAGCGACAACCTTGAAGCTCCCCTTCTTGCCCTTCAGTGACTTAGCTGAGAAAAAGACCTTTTGCTTGTCCTTGGTCAGCTTAGCCTTCTTGACCAGCTTGTTCTTGTAGTAGAAGTTCAAAGTCGTCTTCTTCTTGGCGTCGGTCGTGAAGGTCAGCCCCTTCTTGGTCCGGTCAGCCTTAAGCAGGGTTGGCTTAGCGGCAGCATAGTCGTCCTTGGCCAAAGTGTAGGCCTTGGTTACGGCAGCACCTTTGGCGTTCAAGCCAGTAAGAGTGAAGTCCTTGTAGCCGGTGAACTTGACGGTCGT
Source organism: Lactobacillus nasalidis (assembly GCF_016587775.1). Taxonomy (GTDB): domain Bacteria; phylum Bacillota; class Bacilli; order Lactobacillales; family Lactobacillaceae; genus Lactobacillus; species Lactobacillus nasalidis. The sequence continues at coordinate 7,152 of NZ_BOCG01000664.1, forward strand.
CTTGAATTGGCCCTTCTTGCTTACTTTGACTGGCTTGAGTGCCTTGGCATTGTAGCTGACAGCCACCTTGCTTGCGCCTTTGGCTTGGCCAGTGATCGTCAATGACTTGGTCTTGGCGCTATAGCTGGTTTTAACAGCAGTTACGGCGGGCGTGGTTGCCGCGTTTACATGACTGCTTTGGCCCAAGGTAAATGCCGGCAAAGCCAAAGCTACGACAGCAGCAGAAGTCAACAGTTTTCTCGTTTTCATAATTCCTCCTATAAATCTGCTAACAAGTGTTTTCTTTTTTGATTATATCACTATAAGAAGTAAGCGCTTGAAATCTCTGCTCATCCACAAAAAACTTATTTTGTTAGCGCTTACTATTAAAATACCGTAAAAAATGTCGCCCTCTACTTAATATAATAAGCAGCCCAAAACCAACGCAAGCGCTTTCCGGAAACGATATAATATTGATAGAACAGTGTGTGTAATTTCGGAGGTTTTTATCATGAAAAAGAAAGCTATGGTTATCGCCTCTGCCTTCTTAGGCCTGCTGACCCTGGCTGCCTTCCCGCAGCCGGCAAGCGCGGCCAAGAAGAAAGGCACCATCAAGGTTGCCAGCAGGACTACAGTTAGGGACAAGAAGGGCAACAGTCTGGAAAAGTACCGGGGAAAGAGCGCGGATCAGCTTTTTGACGAGAAAGCCAAAACCGTCAACTACTACGGCATTCACTATGTCAAAGAAACTCGCAAGAGAATCAGAGCTTACTACTACATTGGCCATGGCGGCTATGTCCCGGCAGACTCTGTCATTTTGATCAACGGCAAGCCGGCAATTGCTTTAAACAGCAACAGCTACGTCTACAATTCAAAGCTGAAGCGGACCGGCAAGAAGTACAAGGTCTACCAGCCTCTGATCTATGCTGGAAAAGTTAAATACAGCAGCAAAAAAGGCAAGAAGGACAAGTGGTCCTACTATAGTGGCAATACAAAGAAGCCGTATGCGATCCCTAAAGTTTACAAGAAAAAGTACCTTAAAATCGGGAAAAACCGCTATATCAAAGCCGTTAACGTTTTCTCCATAAGAAGAGAAAAGTTACACGTCAAGGGACCAATCACAGCTACGGTAAAAAAGAATATGTATTCCTTTGACTCCCGCTTATATGAGACAAACCATCTCTACAAGAAAGGGCAAAAGGTTAAGCTGGACAAGTGTATCAGTGCCGGAAATGGCGATAATATTCTTTTCTATTACCGCGTTGCCAAGACTCATGAGTATCTTCTTTACGGAGATACAGATTATTGGGCGGAAACATATTACGAGAGTACCTACAGTCACGACAACCTAAAAATCAAGCAGCACATGGATGCCGGCGACTTTTTGCCAGGCAAGACCGAATATGCTGTAGCCAAAGACAGAAAAGCTAAGAAGCTGCAGACTTACGATATGACCGGGACCGCCATCAAAGGCAAGAAGATTTTAAACTTATTTGTTCACGTGGATGGGCAAGCTTACCTGCTCAACCCGCAGACTAAGAAGATTGAGCTCTTCTACCACCTGCAAGACCAGCACCTGATCGACGAGTTCTTCTGGTTTGAAACTCAAGCAGATGACGAAGATTTCAAGGCAACTGATCAATACAATGGCTTCTTAAAGGCCAGCGAATTTAAGAAAGCAAAGCTGCCGACCATCATTTCCAAGAAGGCAGCCAAGACAAGCGACCAGCCGGCCAGCGCGAGCCAGCTGGCAGCCTTGAAGAAGGAAATCGCCAAGGCTGAAGCCGTCCAGAAGAAGACAATCTACAAGCTGTCATCTTCCTACCGCCGTGACTACCTGGACTACGCGCTCAGCAACGCGCAAAAGGCACTTTCCGGCAACAAGGGTGAGATAACTTTTGCCAAATGGCTCCTGACCAACTCTGAAACCTACCTTAACGGGAAAAAGGCCCCTGTCACCAACATCAACAAGCTCAGCAAGGCTGAGTACGAACGCGTGTGGAGAATCGTCTCGGATGCAACGCCTCCCGGCCGTTTACTACAAGCGGGCAGATGGCACTTGGCACAGAAGATACAGTTACACTTGGAACAACAAAACCTGCAAATTCGTTTATGTCAACAAGACGACCAACGAGAAGAAATTCTTGAAGATCAGCGACTTCGCGAAGAACAGCAAGTAATAGTTTACAGATGAAAAGCAGTCAACTTTTTGAAAGCTGACTGCTTTTGTTTGCTCATTTTTTAGTTACAGCACGGCCCGGTGGCAAGCCAACTTATACATCCCTATACAGTAGGCAGCTAACACTATCGTCATCAAAGCCGTCAGCCACAACAAAGGACGGTCCCCTAGCTCTGGCAAGAAATCAGTAGGTGATATGCTTGGCATATCATCAATTGGTAGAACGGCATCCAATTCCATTAAGATCAGCTCTAAAACCAAGGCTGTACTCAATGATGCAAAGCGATTTCTAATCCAAACCGAGTTGACCAAGACAAATACCGAAAACAAACCTCCCCAGACAGAAGCTAACAAGATGTTTAAACATGCGTGAATAAATGGATGACTATAGTACAAAGAAACCAGCATGGTGTTGAAGTTGAAAACCCCAATATTGATATTCAGCAAATTATCTGGCTTAAAATTGGGAAGAATCAATAGATACCCCAACAAGTTTAAAAGTAGCGGAATCATGATGGTCACAAAACCAGTCACAAATGCCATAACCGCATATTGCATGATCAAACGAGCTACAGGCACCTGCAGTTTAAACTTGTTGAATAGACCACTGTCCAAGTCCTCTTTTAACATGTTTCCTGCCGGAATACTGGCTAAGAAGGGCAAGAGGATAAAGAAAATCGTCGTTGCAGATGGGCCAGTATTAATTGATAACCAGCGGGTGTAAGGCGAGTCGATATTCGCCATGCCGATGTAGCAGTTGACGATTATCTGACCCAAGCCCACTGCCATGCCAACAGCGATTGCCGCAACAAACCAGCGCTTATTTAATCTTGACCATAATAAACTCATTCTGTCTTCCCTCATTCCAAAAGTAGTGAATACTTCTTATACCCATTGCCATCCCCAACCAAAAAGCTGAATCTGGCTGGGAAGTTTTCTGTATCGTACCAGTCTCTCAGATTGGTAAATGTCAGTGTCAATGGCTGAGGTATCTTGTTTGTTAAATTCCAAATAGATATTTTATGTCCTCTCCCATCAATCGCTACGTTATTTGATGGATTACTGAGGCTGTATGGCATATTGAAATACATGTTGTTAACCGCGGCGATTATTCCATGCTTGCCATCCGCGTAATAGCCACGGTCTTTCAGATCAACCTTTACAGTCAAATAAACGTTTTCTTTCCCTTTGACCATCTTGGCGGACAGAATCTTAAAGTCGATTCCTGGAGCATGAACCTCCTGCCCTTTCTTGACAAAAATTTCCTTGTCTACCCCGCGGCAAACAGGATTAGCGTTTACTTGCCAATAACGCAGGCCTGCCAGCACGCACAAGACGACGGCTGCTGCCAGCCATACTTTACGCTTCATGAACCACACCTTCTTCAACTTTAAAGCGCTTGGTTGCCACTTGCTCAACAAAATCCCGGTCATGTGAAGCGATGACAAAAGTGCATCCCTTGCTTTGCCGCAACTTGATCAAATCCACCAACTTATCAATACTGTCGCTGTCCAGAGCGTTGGTCGGTTCATCTAATACAATCAGTGGATATGAGCCCAAAAAGGCTTCGGCAATACCCAGCTTCTGCTTCATCCCTAAAGAAAACTTCTTGACCTTTTCTTTAGGAAAGCGGCTTAAGTCAAAGTATTTCAGCAATTCTGCGATTTCAGTTGCAGAAATATGCTCATCAAGCTTGGCTAAAAGCTCCATATTCTGTGTTGCCGTGAAGTCTGTAATTAAGCTGGGATTTTCAATCAGAATCCCGGCCTTGACCGGATAAGCATCTTGCGGCTTGACTTGCTTGCCAGCTACCAAGACTTCTCCATCAACCTTCATCAAGCCCAAAATCGTCTTTAAAATCAAGGTCTTCCCCGATCCGTTGATCCCTTCAAAAACTGCGATCTGGCCAGCTTCAATCTCGCAGTTGACTTGACTGAGCAGCTGCCGGCCTGAGATGACCTTGTTTACATTCTTTAACTCAATAAACATTCTTCCTCCTTTAGACCCAGCCGTGCTTGCTGTCAACTAACACGTACAGCAAAGCCCAGATCAGGGTCCACACAAACATAATTATAGTTTCAAGTTGTGGTTTACCAATCCTTTCTAAAGATCTCTAACCGTACGATAAATACTAAGATCAAAATCAAGACCAGTAACATTGGGAACATAACTAATAGCAAAAAATATGTATTTGGAATTAGGAAATCATAGAATAAAGATAGATGGCGATTGACGTTTAAACCAAAAGAAATACCATTCAAAATAAAGCCAGATAAAAACGCCCAAGTTTGATTACTTACCAGCAAGAAAAAGCTAGTAATCAGTAGCGTCGCCAAGCAAGACAAGGCCAGATACAAATAGCGAATCAGTATTTCACCTGCTATTGCTTCTAAAGTTGGTCCCCAGCCATTGAGACACATGCCCATTAGACAGCCGACTCCCCATGGCACAAGAGTCACGAGCAAAGCCATCGCCAAATGGTACTCCAGCTGCTTCCAAATTATCCGCCTGCTCCCAGTAACATAAATATCCTGCAACCGAATTCGAAAAGCGCACAGTAAAAGCAACATTTGAGCAGGGACTAGCAAGCTGAAAACAAGAAAGCGCGAGAATATAGTCAATTCCAGCCACTGGCTTTGTGGAGCATTTCTCACTCCAATCGCATTGCTGCATCCCCCAAATAAAATTAAAATGGCTGCTAGGAAATACCACTTACGTATAGCATTGTCCTGCAGCCATTGTTGCCTGATAATATACATATATACGGCTCCTCCCTTATATTTTTCTTCCCCTTTAATCGCTTTCAGTATAGTTCCACGTATAATCCCTGTCAACATAAATTTAAACAAAAAATTCAAGTAAAAGTCATTGACACATGCTCTAGCATCATGGTAAACGCGGCTTTAAGGCTATTTTTATTCAGTCATATATTTAAAAACCATTTTTTACTTTTTTGAAAAAGGGGCAATCATTTTAAAAAAGTGAATTTTCTTTACACCAGCATTTTCTCAGAAACACAAAAAAAGAGTGAAACTTTCCAACGAAGTTTCACTCTTTTTATCAATGACTGCTTTTTACTCGCTTATTTTTTCCTTAAGCCCGATATTTTGCCGGAATCAAGCGTAGCCACTTTAGTCAAGCTGCTCTTGTACTGATAAAGGCTGCCCTCATCTGAAAGACCGGCATTGTATTTTAGAAAGGCATAGTAGTCATCACCAAGCTTAAACAGGCTCAGCACCGCGATCGCGTGCTTGCTTCTTTTGGCCACAAGCTTAACCAGCTTGATCCAAGTATCATCAGAAGTAACTTTCTTGTTTTTCTTCAACACTTTTTCATTTACTGTCAGGTAAATAGTATCTTTTTTGTCAGTATACTCTTTAAAAACTTGCGGATCTACTTCAATGGCTTTAACGAAGCTCTTACTTTTGCCTGAATTGCTTTTCTTAACTTTCCCGTTGTCATAGATCGTCGCAAACGTAGTTCCAGAGTCATTGTCTGATGTTACTTTAGCTTCTAAAATCGCATTAGCGGAATTATCGACATGCTTTAACCATAGCAATGCGGCAAGGACTACACAAATTATTGCGCAGGAAATAATTAGCACTCTCTTTTTTGTCTTCATAACTAAACTCCTATTTCATATTTCTCTTCTTTTAATCGCCTTTACTATAAATCTGCTGCTAACATCTGTCAACGCTAGTTTTTTGTGACTTTTACGCGAACAAAAAGAGTGAAACTCCCAAACGAAGTTTCACTCTTTTTATCAATACTGTTTGTTATTTTTCTTCATACCATTCGGTGTGGTAAACGCCCTCGCGGTCGTTTCTGTAGTAAGTGTGAGCACCGAAGTAGTCTCTTTGCGCCTGAATCATGTTGGCTGGCAGGCTTGGGTTGAAGATTGATTCCAGGTAGTTCAGAGCCGCGCTGAAGCTTGGAGTCGGCACGCCAGCTTCCGCTGCCAGCTTAACAACTGCTCTCAAAGCTGGCAGGTTCTTTTCCATCACGCCCGCAAAGTACGGATCCTGGAAGAGGTTGTCCAGCTGCTTGCCGTCAGCATAGGCGTCTTCAATGTGGTACAGGGTCTTGGCGTGGATGATGCATCCCGCTTCCCAGTTCTGCGCGATTGCTGGGTAGTTCAGTTCCCAGTCGTAAGCCTTAGCAGCCATGGTCAATTGCTGGAAGCCTTGAGCGTAAGCCACGATCTGTGCCAGGTACATTGCCTTGCCCAAGTTGTCGATCAAGTCGCTGGCAACTTCACCGTCGTAAACGACTTCCTTGCCTTCCCGGGTCGTTGCCTTGGACATGAACCGGGCCAAAACAGCTTCAGCCACCACCGTAATCGGCGCGCCCAGCTTGATGGCGTCTTCCAGCATCCAGTTGCCAGTCCCCTTGTAGGAAGCAACGTTCAAGATGTGGTCAATCACATCGTCGTCAGTCAGGTCATCCTTTTGCCGCAAAACTTGTGAAGCAATTTCAATCAAGTAGGCGTTAAGGTCACCCTTGTTCCATTCGGCAAAAATATCTGCCATTTCCTTGTTGGACTTGTGGGCAACCTTGCGCATGATGTCGTAAACTTCTGAGATTTCCTGCATGATGGCATATTCCATCCCGTTGTGGACCATCTTGACATAGTGGCCCGCCCCTTCTGGCCCGATGTAGGACACGCAGGCGCGGCCATCTTCAGTCTTGGCGGCCATCGCGGTCAGGATTGGCGCTGCTTCTTCATAAGCTTCCTTGTCACCGCCTGGCATCAAGGCCGGGCCGTTCAAGGCGCCTTCTTCACCGCCGGACACGCCCATGCCGATGAAGTGCAGGCCGTGCTTCTTCAATTCGTGGTAGCGGCGGTTGGTGTCGTGGAAGTTGGAGTTCCCGCCGTCAATGATGATGTCGCCCTTGTCCAAAAGCGGGATCAGCTTCTGAATGGTTTGGTCGACCGGGTCACCAGCCATGATCTGCACCAAAATCTTGCGGGGCTTTTCCAAAGAATCAACGAATTCTTCCCAAGTGTAGCAAGGCTTCAGCTTGTCGTCTTCATACTTGGCCAAAGCATCGACTTCCGGCTTGTCGATGGAGAAGCCGGAGACTGAGAAGCCGTGATTTCTAACGTTGAGGGCTAAGTTCTTGCCCATGACCGATAAGCCGATCACACCAAATTGTTGCATGTAATTACCTCCTAGTATATCTGCCTCTTTTATTATACTTGCAAGCAAGAAAAAAGCGAAACCAAAGGTTTCGCTTTTCTTCTTTATTTATGTCTCTCTTAGTGAGAAGCACCTGAAGTAGTGTCTGGCGCGTTTTCAGGAACTGAAGCACTTGAAGTTGCTTGAACTTGCAAAGCGTCAGCCTTGTCTTCTGAGTGGCCGGATGCACCTGAAGCTGCGTCGATTTCCAGACCAAACTTTTCAGCAAAGTATGAGAATGGGTGCAGAGCTTCTGCGTGGTAGTACTTCACGAATTCTGGGTCGTCCAGGGTGTTCAGTTCAGTTGAGTAAGCCATGTGCTTGGTGTACTTAACGTCGATGAAGGCTGGGCCGT
>NZ_BOCG01000665.1 GCF_016587775.1 Lactobacillus nasalidis
GGCAGCCGTCGGCGTAGCGGCCCGGCAGTCGGCTGCCAGGTCGCACAGGGTCGTGTCGGTTTCGTGACCAACTGATGAAATAACCGGCATCTTCATGGCGTAAACCTGCCGCACCACGGCTTCTTCGTTGAATGGCCACAGGTCTTCCAAAGACCCGCCCCCGCGGCCAATGATGAGGACGTCGTATTCGTCTGCCCGCGCCTGGATTTGCTGCATGGCAGCCACCAAGCTGCCGGCTGCGCTTTCGCCTTGCACCTGCGCCGGGAAAAGATCAATCTCAGCGTGGGGGAAGCGGCGGTTGGCCGTGACCATGATGTCGTGGATGACCGCCCCAGAGGCTGAAGTCACCACCGCGATCTTGTCCGGAAACAGCGGCAGCGGCCGCTTGTGCTGCTGGTCAAAGAGGCCTTCGCGGCTCAGCTTTTCCTGCAGCTGCTTGAAGCGCTCATAAA
>NZ_BOCG01000666.1 GCF_016587775.1 Lactobacillus nasalidis
GGCCCGGCCGGCCCGGCCGGCAACCTGGGTCAGAAGCTCAAAGGTCTTTTCCGAAGCATTGTAGTCCGGCAGCCACAAACCGGTATCGGCGTTGACCACGCCGACCAAGGTGACGTTAGGAAAGTCCAGGCCTTTGGCAATCATCTGCGTGCCCAGCAAAATATCGGCCTCCCCGCGGCCAAAACTGGTTAAGATGCGCTCATAGCTGCCCTTGCGCCGGGTAGTGTCAACGTCCATCCGCAGAATTTTGGCCTGAGGGAAAAGTTCGCTGAGCTCTTCTTGAACTTTCTGCGTTCCCGTCCCCAGGAAGCGGATCTGCCGGTCGCGGCAGTTCGGGCAGACTTCGGGCACGGCCTCTTGATAGCCGCAATAATGGCACTGCATGGTCCAGGTGTCTTTGTGCATGGTCAAAGACAGGTCGCAGTTGGGGCACTTCAAGACAAAGCCGCAGTTGCGGCAGAGCATGAAATTGGCAAAACCGCGACGGTTTAAAAGCAGGATCACCTGCTCTTTTTTGGCCAGACGGTCCTGGATGGCTTCGGTCAACGGACAGGAGAGGTCAAACTGGCTGCCGGCGAATTGGACGTGTTTCAAATCGATCAAGTCCACCCGCGGCAGCGGCTGGTTCTTAGCCCGCTTCTGCAGGCGCAGCAGCTGATAGACCCCCTTTTGTGCCCGGGCCCGGCTGGCCAGAGACGGCGTGGCGCTGCCCAAGATCAAGGGGCAGCCGTGGTAGCGGCTGCGCCAGATGGCCACGTCCCGGGCATGGTAGCGGGGATTGTTGTCCTGCTTGTAGGAGCCTTCGTGTTCCTCATCAATAATGATCAGGCCAATATTGTGCAGGGGCGCGAAAACCGCGCTTCTGGCGCCGACCACTACCTGGGCCTCGCCGCGGCGGATCCGCCGCCACTCGTCATAGCGCTCGCCTTCAGACAAGGCCGAGTGCAACACGGCTACCTGCTGGCCGAAACGGGACTGAACCTGCCTTACCATCTGCGGAGTAAGCGAAATTTCCGGCACCAGCATCAAGGCTGTCCGCCCCAGAGCCAGTGCCTGGCTGATTGCCTGCAGGTAGACTTCGGTTTTCCCGCTGCCGGTCACTCCTTCCAAAAGAAAGGTCTGGCTTTTGTGCGCCTGCAGGTCTTGGCTGATCCGGTCCAAAACCGCGGCCTGGTCGGCGTTGAGCTTCAGCGGCTGGCTGGGGGCAACCGGCTTGGTTGGCCGGCGGTATTGCTCCACTTCTTTCAAAGAGAGCCAGTTTTTCTCCAAAGCATTTTTCAGGGCAGCCGTGCTGATTCCCAGCTCCTTCAGCTGCTCGCGGCTTTTGGGATAAGCCGGCAGGTTCTCGGCCAGGTCGCTCAGCAGCTTCTTTTGCTGGCTGGCACCTGCCCGCACCTCATTCAAGAGCTCGCGGTATTCTTCCGCCTTCAGGCGGGGAAAATAGACCGCGGTCATTTTCTTTCTGGCCTGGTTTTCAACCAGGTATTCGATTCTGGCCTCCCCCTTGCTGATCAGCTGCTTGACCATCTTGATCAAATGCGCTTCTTCCAGATTGGCCAGGTCTACCTCGTCTCCTTGAAACAAGGGCAGCTTGGCGGCCTGCTCGCTGGCAGGCACCAGGATCTTGCGGTAGTTGGCCCGCATCACACCCGGCAGCATCGTCTTGAGAATGCTGATTCTGTAGGCAAAAATTTCCCTAGCCAGGTCTGCGGACAACTCTACCAGCTCTTCAGTCAAAGGCGGCATTTCATCAACCACCAGCAGCAGATCCTTCAGCTGGCCGGCAAAGCTGCTCTGCTCAGTCAGAGAAACGATGAAGCCTTGAACCTTGCGGCGGCCAAACGGGACGATCACCCGGCTGCCGACATCAGCGTCCAGGCCGTCAGGCACGTGATACTCAAAGACGCGGTCAGTCTGGCGCGCGGCAACGTCGACGATCACCTGTGCAATCATTTGAATCCCTCCTCCAGACTAAAAAAAGAGCGGGCTTGTTCGGTCCGCTCCCTCTTCAAGGATTATTCTGCAGCTTCACCATGGTGGTCTGCGTCAATCGTTACCTTGCCGGCGGCAATTTCTTCCAATGCCTGGCCGACCGGCTTCAAATTATGGTAGTTGTCCAAAGCGCCCGGCTTGCCGGCTTCCAGTTCATGAGCCCGCTTGGCAGCCAAAACTGACAGCGAGTATCTTGAATCAACTTCGTCCAGCAGCTTGTCAATTGATGGGTAGGTAATTCTCATGTTAGTCCTCCTTAACCATTTTCCGATAATCGTCGATCACGCGCTTGACGCTGACGTGTTCAGCGTCAACGATTGCTTTGATGTGGGCGACCGCGTTGGCGACCGTGTCGTTGACCACCGCGTAGTCGTAGTCCTGCATTACCAGAATTTCCTTGCGCGCTTGCGCAATCCGGCCCCGGATCACGTCTTCTGATTCAGTTCCGCGGTGTTCCAGACGGTCCCTCAGAGTGTGCAAATCTGGCGGCGTCAAGAAAATAAAGACGCCATCCGGCATTTGCTGGCGAACGGTCCGGGCACCGTTGACATCGATTTCCAAGAGCACGTCCTTGCCGGCAGCCAGCATTTCCTTGACTGGCCCCAAAGGGGTCCCGTAAAGGTTGCCAACGTATTCGTTGTATTCAAGCAGCTGGTTGTCAGCAATCGCCTGCTTGAATTCCTCCCGCGTCACGAAGTAGTAATCTTTCCCGTTCACTTCGCCTTCGCGGGGCTTGCGGGTGGTCATTGAAACTGAGTACTCGAAAGGGAAAACCTTGTGTTCAACAATTGCACTTTTGACTGTTCCCTTGCCGACCCCGGACGGGCCGGACAAAACCAGCAATAATCCTTTATCTGCCATGATAGCTCCTTTTTTTGACTAGTAATTCTATTTTGGACCATAAGTGCTTTCTGATCAAGTCTTATACCTGAAAAAAGCTTTTTTAAAAAAGGGGCTTGCTTTTTCGAATACTTGTTCGTATAATGATTTTACAAACAGGCGTTCGAAAATTTTCTTAAAGGAGTCTTTCACCATGTCCCAATTTCAAACTTTTGCCAGCCAAGCCGTTCAGCCGCTCAAGAAAGCCTTCCACTACCTCTTCGCTTATGATGAAGACCGGCTGACCATTCGCGGCGACAGCCTAACCATCAATTTGGCCAAGCTCCACCTGGCCTTTTTGAAGCGGCAGTATCTGCTGATCACTTTAAACGATGGCAGCTGGCAGGTCGGCAAGATTACCAAGCGCGTTTCAGCCAGCCGCTTTGTTTTCCGCGATGCTGACAGCAAAATTTTTTACTTGCTTGACGTCAATGACATCCTGACCGTTGAACTCCCATAGACATGAAAAGAGACCGGCCAGCCGGTCTCTTTATGCTTATTTCACGCTCGCGTACTTGAACTGCCAGCCGCCAAGGTTGTCGTTGTAGACATTCTTGATTTCCGGTCTGATCAAATATGCCGTGCTGATGTAGTAGATTGGAGTAATCCCTTCATCCTTGAGCAGAATTGCTTCTGCCTGCTGCAGGTCCTTGACCCGGTCGCTGCTTGACGAAGTCGTCTTGGAAGCGGCAATCAGCTTGTCATACTCGCTGTTGCTCCACTTGCCGTAGTTTCTGCTGTTGTTGCTGGTCAGCAGGTCCAGGAAGGAAATCGCGTCGTTGAAGTCCGCGATCCAGGTGGAAACCATGATGTCGAACTTGCCTTCCTCACGCCGGGCCATCCGGGTCTTGAACGGAACGGTCGTGGTTTCAACCTTGATCTTGCCCAGAGTCTGGGTCAGTTCGCTTTGCAGGGCTTCAACGGTCTTCTTGCCGCTGTCAGTGTCGTCAGCCATGATCGAAACCGTAATTGAAGACTTGCCCAGTTCCGCCAGCCCCTTTTCAAAGAGCTTCTTGGCCTCTGACTTGCGATACTTGTTGTAAGCTTCGCTGCTCTTGGCAATGCCGCTGGTGTATTCGCTGTTGCCGACATACATCACGCCTTTGGACGTGAAGGTCTTGGCCGGCTGGTTGTTGCCCCCTAAAGTGCTGCACAGGCCCGAACGGTCAATTGCCATGGAGATTGCCCGGCGGATGTTGACGTTGGCCAGGTTCTCGTCATTCTGCAAGTTGTACTGCAGGTAGGCTGTCCCACCGTTATTGATCAACTGGAAACCGGCCTTCTTGGACAGCTGCTTGGTCTGCGATGAGTCCAGGCTCAAAGCATCAAGCTTGTTGGACTGGTAAAGATTGTAGGCCGTTGACGGGGTCTTCTGCACGCTCCAGTCGATCTGCTGGATCTTGACGTTCTTCTTGTCCCAGTAGTACTTGTTCTTGACCATCTTCCAGGAAAGGTTGGAACCGGTCCAGCCCTTTTGAACGAACGGGCCGTTGTACAGCATGTACTTGGAAGCAGTGCCGTACTTGGAGCCATACTTCTTGACCGCCTTCTCAGACTGCGGGAAGAAGAGGGCGAAAGCCATCAGCGACTTGAAGTAAGGAATTCGCCGGTCCAGGGTCACGACCAGCTTGTAGTCGCCCACCGCCTTTACGCCCAGACTGCTGAGCGGTTTCTTGCCAGCGGTGATGGCAGTAGCGTTTTTGATGCCTTCAAACAAGTAGGCATATTCTGAAGCCGTCTTGGGGTTGACCGTCCGTCGCCAGGAATAAACAAAGTCTTTGGCGGTTACCTTGCTGCCGTCGCTCCATCTGGACTTGCGCAGGGTAAAAGTATAGGTCTTCCCGTCTTTGGACACGGTGCTGCTGGTTGCCAGCCCCGGCATCAGCTTGCCGTTTTTCCCGGTCCGGTAAAGGCCTTCCATTGTGTTGCGCAGCTGGTCGAAGCTGACGGTGTCACTGGCCTTGGACATGTCGATCGTGGAAATTTCTGCCGAGGTTGACCAGGAGAATTCCTGCTTCTTGCTGGTCTGGCTGCTGGACTTCCCGCAGCCGGTCAGCATGACCAGCGACAAAGCAGCCAGCGCCAGAGGCGCTTTTATCTTTGATAGGCTCATTTTTTCGTCCTCTCTTTCTCACAGATTTTTACCAGCCCCCAGAATCACATCACCTTTTCTGGGGGTATTTTTAAAATTATATTAAAATACATATTGTTCATTGTCAATCATTTTCACCTGCAATATTGCGAAAAATTACGGCTTTTTTACTTGAAAAGATGCAAAAAACTCTCTTGCCTGCTGACAAGAGAGTTTTTTATTTTTAATAATCGATTGCTAATTCCGCTGGCTGGCAATCAAGTCGGCCGCGTTCTTCTCGGCTGCCTCGCTTACATTGGCGCCGGCCATCATCTGCGCGATCATCTTGATGCTGCTGTCCTCATCCAGCGCCTTGACTTGAGTGAAGGTTTCGCCTTCCTGAACGGTTTTGGCGATGGCAAAGCGGTGGTCAGCACTGGCTGCCACTTGCGGGGAGTGGGTGATGGCGATTACCTGCTTTTCAGCGGCAATCGCGTGCATCTTTTTGCCGATGGCTGCGGCTACCCGGCCGGAAACCCCAGTATCGATTTCGTCAAAGACCATCGTGCCGACCGGTTCAACCCGGGAGAAGATGGCCTTCAAAGCCAGAATCAAACGGGACTGTTCCCCACCAGAAACAATTTTGACCAGCGGCATCAGTTCCTCGCCCGGGTTCGGCGCGATGTAGAAGGCCAGGTCATCGTTGCCCTTGGCCGTGAAGCTGTCGGTCTTGGCAAAGCGGATTGAGAACCGGGCCTTGTCCATGTACAGGTCGGCCAGTTCATGCTTGATGGCTTCTTCCAGCTTCAAGGCAGTAGCTTCTCTGGCCTGGTGCAATTCAGCTGCTTGCTGGCTCAGCTTCTCTTCAACGGCCGCGATCTGCTTGAGCAGCTCTTCTTCATCAAGGCCGCCAGTTTCAAACTGGCTCAGTTCCCGGGAAACCTTCTCGTAGAAGTCAAACACGTCGGCCAGGCTGGGACCGTACTTTTTCTTCAGATTGTTCAAGAGATCCAGGCGGTTTTGGACATACTGGTAGCGTTCTTCGTCAAATTCCAGGCTGTCCATGATGTCACCCAATTCCGAGCGGGCATCGCTGAGCGAGTAGACCCCGTCAGTGATGGACTGGGCCACGTTCTTGAAATCGCGGTCCAGGTCAGCCAGATCTTCTGCCGTCCCCTGGGCATCCCCCAGCAGGCTGGTCAGCCCATGCTCATCGTCGTCAAAAAGCTGGATCATGAAGCTGGCCGATTCGGCAATCTTTTGGTAGTTGTTCAGCTTGTTGAACTCGTCTTCCAGCTGCTGGTCCTCATGCTCGTCAGTCAGATCTGCCTGGGTCAGCTCCTCCACTTGAAACTGCAGGATATCCTGGCGCTGGGCCAGTTCCCGGCTGTCGCGGCGCAGATGGTCCAGGCGCTGGTTGAGAGCCAGCCAGGTCTCATAGTCGGCCTGGTAGGCAGCCAGCAGGGGTTTGAAGTCCCGGCCGGCATATTCGTCAACCAGGTCAATCTGCCGGCTTTGGTCCATCAACATCTGCTGGTCGTTTTGTCCATGAATGTCCACCAGGTATTCGCCGATTTTGGCCAAAGCCGTAATCGTGGTCAGCTGGCCGTTGATCCGGATGACGTTGCGGCCCTTGCTGGAAATTTCCCGGCTGATGATCAGGTCGTCGCCGTCCATCGGCAGGCCGTATTCAGCCGCCAGCTGGTCAACCTCCCGCATTTCATCATCCTGCAGGGTGAACAGGCCGGTCACGATGGCTTTGCTTTGCCCGGAGCGCACCATTTCCTTTTGCGCCCGATGACCCAAAAGCAGCGACAAGGCATCGATCAAGATCGACTTCCCCGCCCCGGTTTCACCGATAAGCACCGTCATTTGCGGTTGAAATTTGATTTTCAGGTTTTTGATGATTGCAAAATTCTGGATGTCCAATTCGACAAGCATAATTAATCCGTCACCACTTTCTACAGGTCCTGGTCAGCCCGTGCGATCAGCTCGCTGATTGATCCAGTCCAAAGCTGCTGGCCAGGGTCAGCCAGATTTTTCTTCAAGTGAATCAAAAATTCGATATTCCCCTTGCCACCCTTGATCGGCGAGTAGTCTACGCCCAGAATGGAGAAGCCGATTTCCAGGGCCTTGGCCATCGTATGCTCAATCACGGCTTCATGCACCGCGTGGTCCCGGACGATTCCGTGCTTGCCCACGTTTTCAGGGCCAGCTTCAAACTGGGGCTTGATCAGGCAGACGGCTTCGCCCTGGTCTTTCAAAATCGCGTACATTGGCGGCATGATCAGATCCAGGGAAATAAAGGACACGTCCGTCATGGCAAAGTCCGGCAGCCCTTCAGTAAAGTCGGCCGGAACCGAGTAGCGGAAATTCTGCCGCTCCATCACCACGACCCTCGGGTCGTCCCGCAGCTGCCAGGCCAGCTGGTTGTAACCTACATCCAGCGCATAGACCAGCTTGGCGCCGTTTTGCAAGGCAACATCGGTAAAGCCGCCAGTCGACGCGCCAATGTCCAGGCAGATCTTGTCTTTTAAGTCGATATCCCAGACCTTGACTGCCTTTTCAAGCTTGAAGCCGCCTCTGGAGACATACTTCAGCCGGTCTTTTTTGATGAAAAATTCTTCGTCAACCGGGAATTTCTCTCCGGCTTTGTCGATGCGCTGGTGATTGTGGTCGGTTACCAGCCCGGCCATGATCGCTCTTTGCGCCTGGCTTCTGGAATTAAAAATTCCCTTTGAGGCCAACAACACGTCCGCACGTTCTTTATTTGCCATTAGAGCACCTTCTGATATAGATCCATAAAGCCAAGCAGGACCTCGGCATTCTCGCCTTCAAGATCAGCCCGTCCCTGGGCAATCAGCTGCTTAAGCTCGCTTCTGGTCTGCTCGGCCCCCAGCAAAGTCAGGCTGTTGTTCTTGCCGACTTCCTGGTCCTTGTGGGTGGCCTTGCCGGCCTCAGCCTGGCTTTCAACGATGTCTACCAGGTCATCGTACAACTGGTAGGCCCGGCCGAAATGCTTGGCAAAAGCCAAGTACTTCTCTTCCCGTTCTTTCGGGCAGTCTGCCAAGGCCGCTGCCATCTGCACGCTGGCCAGAATCAGGCAGCCGGTTTTCAACCATTCCATGCGGTCAATCAGCTTCTCATCGCTGTTTTCATTGTTGGTGGTGTCGATGTCCAGATACTGGCCGGCCACCATGCCCTTAGGGCCGACAGCCTCAGTAATGATTTCAACCAGCCGCCAGCTTTTGCTTGCCTGGGCGATCCACTGAATGCCCAAAGGCTGCAGGGCATCCCCGGCCAAAATGGCTTCAGCTTCGCCCCACTTCTTATGGCTGGTCAGCTTGCCGCGGCGGTAGTCGTCATTGTCCATGGCCGGCAGGTCGTCGTGAATCAGCGAATAAGTATGGATCAGTTCGATCCCGCAGGCTGCCTTGATCGCGGCCGCATCAATTTTCTGGCCCAGAGCGTCCAGAGTTGCCAAAAACAGCAACGGCCGCAGGCGCTTGCCGCCTGCCATGACCGAGTAGGACATGATTTCCGCAAAACGCGGGTCATCGCTTTCCTTAGGCAGGTTTTCCACTAAAAAGTCGTTGACGCGGGGGGTGTATTCAGCTCGAAATTCTTGAAAAGTCGTCATGATCTTATTCCTTCGGTGCTGAGGCGTCGGTCGGGTCCAGGACCTTCTCGCTGCCGTCAGTCTCAATCAGCTTGGCCACGGTGTTTTCCGCCTGAGTCAGTTCCTGCTTCAGCTGCCGGCTCAGCTTG
>NZ_BOCG01000667.1 GCF_016587775.1 Lactobacillus nasalidis
GAAAGAACGAAACTTGTTAGGTCAAGTGAAGAAGGGCGCACGGTGAATGCCTTGGCACTGGAAGCCGATGAAGGACGCGACTAACCGCGAAAGTCTTCGGGGAGCCGTAAGTAGGCTTTGATCCGGAGGTCTCCGAATGGGGGAACCCAGCATGTGCAGACATGTTATTCATAAGTGAATACATAGCTTGTGAAAGGAACACGCAGTGAACTGAAACATCTAAGTAGCTGCAGGAAGAGAAAGAAATTCGATTTCCCAAGTAGCGGCGAGCGAACAGGAAAGAGCCCAAACCGGCAGATTTATCTGCCGGGGTTGTAGGACTGAGTCATGGCACT
>NZ_BOCG01000668.1 GCF_016587775.1 Lactobacillus nasalidis
CCGCCCACTCCTACGGGGGCCGAAGAAGCCAGGCCAACGAGGGCCTGTGGCGGGCCGGCGGCACCATTTACATCTACGCCCAGCGCCAGTACTTCTTTTTTGACCTGGCCTGCCAGGAAGCTGGCGACCCGCAGGGGGTCTTGATTAGGGCCATTGAGCCGGTCTGGGGGAAAGAGCAGATGACCGCCAACCGCGGCGGCAAAGACGGGGTTCTTTTGACCAACGGCCCGGCCAAATTGATGCAGGCCATGGGCATCAAGTCGCGGAAATGGGACCTGGTTCCTTTGGAAAACAGTCCCTTCGTCATTGATTTGACCGAGAAAAAAGCTGCCAAAGAAATCGCCACTTCCCCCAGGATCGGAATCGTCCAGGCTGACCCGGTTTGGGCCCAGGCCCCCTTGCGCTATTACGTGGCCGGCAACCCCTACGTCTCCGGCAGCCGGAAGCGGGACTGGGCAGAAGACCACGGCTGGGCCTGAATACTGGAAGCGGCATCATCAACTTTAAATACATAATGCTAATTTTTTCTTGACTTTTTCTTAAAAGTAATTTAGCCTAAGAATAGTTAAATAAAACAAGTTATCCAATACAATAGAGGTCGCGATTGTTCACAAACGCAAGGGGAGCTCACGTGCAGTTTTGAGCCTTGCTATTAAGGGATATCGCCGAAATCAGCCACGGGGACGTGCGCGCGGCTGGTTGGGCTGCAGGAGAAAATTCTGCAGACTGTCCTAGTTTACTAGGGAGCGCTATAATTTTTGGTATTCATACTGAATTTTACAGAGAATCGAAGAAAGCCTCATTGTGAACAGCAATGGGGCTTTTTTGCCACTTTTATTGTATTTTTTAGCTACTAAAAGCATTTCGGAGGTTTATTCAGATGAAGAAGCAAAGCAGCTGGATCAGCGCCTTGATCGCCGCGGTCCTGACGCTTGTCTTAGCTATCAATTGGAGCCAGCCGGCCCAGGCCAGCGGCACCTTGAAGATCGGGATGGAAGCCAACTACGCTCCATACAACTGGACCCAGACCACGTCAGCCAACGGGGCCGTCAAGATCGACGGGACCAGCTCCTACGCCAACGGTTACGACGTCAAGATCGCCAAGATCATCGCCAAGAAGCTGGGCAAGAAGGTCATCGTGGAAAAGACCCAGTGGGACGGGCTTTTGCCAGCCTTGACCAGTGGCAAGATCGACTTGATCATCGCCGGGATGAGTCCGACGGCTGAAAGACGCAAGGCCATCAACTTCACCAGCCCATACCGGACCACCAACTTCGTGGTCATCGTCAACAAGCAGAGCAAGTACGCCAAGGCCAAGTACCTGACGGACTTCAAGGGCGCCAAGCTGACTGCCCAGCAAGGGACCCTGCACTATGACCTGATCAAGCAGCTGCCAGGTGCTACGCGCGAGCCAGCCTCCAAGGACTTCTCCGCCATGCGGGAATCCCTTGAAGCCGGCACGATCGACGGCTACGTGGCTGAAGACACGGAGCTGACTTCCTTCAAGATGGTCGACTCCAACATTACCGGGGTCAACCTGTCAAAGATGAAGGGCTTCAAGGTCTCCGCTTCCGACGCTGAAGTTTCCATCGGGGTCAAGAAGGGCAACGACCAGCTGCTCAGCCAGGTCAACAAGGTTTTGGCCGGCATTTCCACTTCAGAAAGAAACAAGCTGATGAAGGAAGCCGTTCAGCAGCAGCCGCAGACCAACACCAAGAAGGAAAACTGGCTGGTCTCCATGCTGAAGAACTACGGGCAGATGATCCTGGAGGGGATCGGCATGACTCTCCTGATCTCCCTGGTCGGGACGGTTGCCGGCTTCTTCATCGGTTTGCTGGTCGGCATCGTGCGGACCATTCCGGAACCAAAGAACAAGTTCAAGAAGGGCCTTTTAGCCTTCTGCAAGTGGCTTCTGTCAGTCTACGTTGAAATCTTCCGTGGCACGCCAATGATGGTGCAAGCAGCCGTAATCTACTACGGGATCGCCCAGTTCTGGCACATCAACCTGAACAGAACGGTTGCCGCTTTGATCATCGTTTCCATCAACACCGGGGCCTACTTGGCCGAAGTCATCCGCGGGGGGATCATCTCCACGCCGAAGGGGCAGTTTGAAGCCGCCAGTGCTTTGGGGATGACCCACAACCAGAGAATGTGGAACATCATCCTGCCGCAGGCCATCCGGAACTGTCTGCCGTCAATCACCAACGAATTTATCGTCAACATCAAGGACACTTCAGTACTGAGCATCATTTCCGTTTCAGAACTGTTCTTCGTTGGTTCAACGATTGCCAGCCAGAGCTTCCAGTTCTTCCAGACCTACCTGGTAATCTCGGTCATCTACCTCTTCCTGACCTTCACGATTACCCGGATCTTCAACTTGATTGAAAAGCACATCGAAGGTCCTGAAAACTACAACATGATGGCCAACCAGGTGCAGGTTGGCGCCCAGGAAGGAGACAAGTAAAAGATGGCTGACTACAAGGAAAACGAAACTATTTTAAGTGTTCAGCACCTGCAAAAGGCTTACGGTGAACACCAAGTCTTGAAGGACATTTCTTTTGAAGTCCACAAGGGTGAAGTTATGACGGTCATCGGTCCTTCTGGTGGCGGTAAGTCAACCATGCTCCGCTGCATCAACCTTTTGGAAGACCCAACTGGCGGGAAAATTCTTTTCCATGACCAGAACATCCTGGATGAAAACTTCAACATCCCCCACTACCGGTCCAAGGTCGGCATGGTTTTTCAGCAGTTTGAGCTTTTTGAAAACAAGAACGTCTTGCAAAACTGCATGATCGGCCAGGAACTGGTTCTGAAGCGGTCAAAGGAAGAAGCCAAGAAGATTGCCTTGGAGAACCTGAAGACCGTTGGGATGGACCCCTACGTCGATGCTAAGCCCCGTCAATTGTCTGGTGGGCAGAAGCAGAGAGTAGCGATTGCCAGAGCCATCTCCATGAACCCGGAAATCCTCCTCTTCGACGAACCGACCAGTGCCCTTGACCCGGAAATGGTCGGGGAAGTTTTGGAAACCATGAAGAAGCTGGCCAAGACTGGTTTGACCATGATCGTGGTGACCCACGAAATGGCCTTCGCCAAGGAAGTTTCCGACCAGGTCCTCTTCATGAGCGACGGTTACGTGGCTGAACAAGGCAGCCCGGATGAAATCTTTAACCATCCGCAAAGCGAAAAGACCCAGAAGTTCTTAGCCAACTTCCGTGGCCCGCAAATCTAATGAATGCATAGAAAAAGCAGCCTCACGGCTGCTTTTTTCTGTTTGCGGAAAATAACGCGATTTAAATTCTTGCGAAGTTCATCGAAACATTTCAAAAGAAAAACTATTTTTTAACGAATAAGTAAAAATCAAAGAAAAAATAGCTAAAATTATGTTTCAACGCCAAATTAACGCACTTTAAGAGTATAATTAGCTATATGAAAAGTTTGTGAAACAATGAGCTTTTTCTTGTTGTGCTAGTGTATTGTTGCGATAGTGCTGAAGAATGATAGGGATATATGTTTCTTGTACACGTTTCTTCATTACTAACAACACTGTAGTGCTATTACACTAACGAGAAAGATGGACTTTGTGAGGTGGAAAGGATGAAAAGAAAAATTGTATTTGGTCTGCAATTAATCGTTAACGTATATTTTGCTACTTGGCCTTTACGGTTGATTGTAGATAATTCAGCTAAGTGGCGTTTGTCTGGACCAGCCAATGGCTTTTTCGACTTCATGGACCGGGTCGCCAAAAGTATTTCTTGGCCGCTCTTTTTAGTCTACTTGCTTTTGCTGTTGATGATTGCAGTGGCCGCTCTTTGGACTTGGTTCTTTGAATTCAAGCAAGACAAGATAAAACAAGCTTGGCAGAAAACTATCTGGTTTTTGCAGCTGATCATTAATGAACTGGGTTGTCTGGGTTTGACCTCATCATGGACTATGCTAGAGTACGACAGTGATCCAGGATGGGCCATTATTGTTGAACTGTTCATGCTTCTTATCATAGTTATTTTCGCTTTTGCCTTAACTGAAAAGTTTACTAATCGTGGAGGAGATAATCATGAAATTTAGTAAAAAAGCTGTTAGTGTATGTGCATTAGCTATGAGTACTTGCTTTATGGCACAAGTACCGCAAGTAGCAGATGCTGCGATTAGTCCATTGGCTCCTGTATGGTGGATTGTCAAAATAGGAGTATAACACTAGTGGCGAAAAACGTACTTAATGTGTTTGATTATATGTAAGAGATAGCAGGTAGGTTCTAAGTTGAATTAGCGTAGGGAAAGCCAGAACTTTGCTTTAGGTTAGAGCGCAAATTTTAGTCATACTTCAGAAACATATGTTTGGGGATCTACAGGAATACGTGCTAAAATATTCCTCGAAACAAAGATTGAG
>NZ_BOCG01000669.1 GCF_016587775.1 Lactobacillus nasalidis
CTTCCAGCTCAGTCAAGGCTGAAGGCGCGGAGTTGACCCGGGCCAGACTCACCTTGAGCTGGTGAAAGCCTGCCAGGCCCAGATTGTGACAGAATCTGGTAACTGAAGCGCCGCTGACACCGGCAGCCGATGCCAGCTGGGAGATGGTGTAGTTGACCACTTCCTCAGGCTGCTTCAAGACTATGCCGGCAACCTTCTGGTCGCTGGGCGACATGACGGGCTTGCGGCTGATGATTTGTTCGATGATGTTTTCTTCCATGGTCCTCGCTGCCTTTCTGCCTTCTTCTCTGACATATTATAGCAAGTTTTGTAAAAGAATTTCACGCCTATCAAAAATATGTAAAAGATTTTATTGACTTTGCCAGCTGAAACGCTTAGTATGATCTTGTAAATAAATTTCATATTGCAAACAAACTAGAAAATAATTTACAAGAAGGAGCAAAAAATGACTTTAGTTTCGGACTTTGCACTCACGAAAATCCAGCCGGGGGCGAAGGTGTCGCTTGGCGGCGGCAGCAATGTGGCTGACTTGACCCGGGCACTGGCTTCGCGGACTGACCTTGACCTCTACTCCCCTTCGGCCGCTACCAGAGACTTAGGGACGGAGCTGGGCCTGGCAATCAAGCCGGCCGAAGAGGCAGACCCGGTCGACTTGGCCTTTGACGGCGCCGACAGCGTGGACTATTCATTAAGAGCGCTCAAGAGCAAGGGCGGGATCCATCTTTTTGAAAAGGTAGCGGCTCAAGAAGCTGCAGAATACATCTTGCTTTTGCCAGCAGGCCGCCTCCGTCCAGAGCTTGACCCAGAGATTCAGCTCTGCCTGGAAGTTGCCGAACCGGCAATCAAGCAGGTCCGGACTTTTGCCGGCGACCTTGGCTTAAAGGCAGACTTGCGCAAGGAAAAGAGCCTGCTGGGCAACAGTCTGTTGGATCTTTACGCGGCCAACTGGGACAATATTTTGGAACTGAACCGGCAGCTGGTCGCTTTCAACGGGGTCCTTTCCTCATCCCTGTTTGACAAAGAAGTAACTTCCGTCATCACTGTTCAAGACGGTAAAGCAGTTGAAATTCATAAAGGAGACTTGTAAAAATGAGCAGCTATAACTGGGGAATCATCGGAACCGGCTGGATTGCCGGAGAAATGGCAGATGCATTAAAGCGGGTAAACGGCGAAGTATACGCCGCAGCCAACCCGCACAAAGAAGCTTTGGAAAAGTTTGGCAAGGAAAAAGGGGTTAGAAAGCTGTACACGGATCCAGATGAAATGATCCAGGACCCGGACGTTGACGTCATCTATATCGCTACGCCGCACAACTTCCACTACCAATACGCCAAAAAGGCGCTTTTGGCCGGAAAGAACGTTTTCTGCGAAAAGGCAATCACGATCAATGAAAAGCAGCTGAGTGACCTGGTCAGCCTGGCCAAGGAAAAGGGCTTGATCTTGACTGAAGGCTTTACTCTCTACCACATGCCGATTTACCGCAAGGTCAAGGAATTGATCGCTTCCGGGAAATTGGGCAGAATCCAGCTGGTCCAGGTCAACTTCGGCAGCTTGAAGGACTATGATCCAACCAACCGCTTCTTCTCCAAGGACCTGGCCGGCGGCGGCTTGCTGGATATTGGCGGCTACGCAACAGCTTTTGCCCGGGGCTTTTTGGATGAAATGCCAAACAATATTTTGACGACGGTGAAGTTTTTTGAAACGGGCGTGGATGAACAATCAGGCATTATTTTGAAAAACGACCGCCAGTAGCTGGCCGTGATGGCTCTGTCCATGCGGGCCAAGCAGCCAAAGCGCGGCGTCGTTTCAGGCACCAAGGGCTATGTTGAGATCAGCAACTACCCGCGGGCTATGCAGGCTGAAGTGACCTATACTGCTTCGGCTCATGAGGAACGCAAGGAAACGATCACTGCTGGTGAAAGCGACAAGGCGCTTGACTACGAAGTAGCTGACATGCAGCGCTACCTGGATCAAGGACATGACGATGGCGAGCTGCAAACTTCCCAAGACGTGATGCACATCTTGACGGCAGTTCGGGATCAATGGGGGATGCGGTTCCCGGATGACCAGGACTAGTTTAGAATAAGTCCTCTCCCCTCTCAACAAATTAGGTACAAGAAAAGAGTGAGTTCAGAAGAACTCACTCTTTTTACATGCCATTGCTTATTCAACGATGCCGAAACCGCCGGTCCAGCCGATTTGTTCGCTGGCTGCCAGGGTCATTTGCAGAAAACCAGTAGCTTCCAGTTCTCTTGCCCGCTTCAAGGCACCGGCATCCAGGCCCCGCAAAGGACTGCCAGCTAAAGCTTCCTTGATGCTTTCCTTAGCTGCTTGGTCATCGCTGGCCAGGAGAACCGTAGTTGGCAGGTCGCCAATTTTTCCGCTTTGCAAAGTTGCGGCAAAAGTCGTGTTAAAGCCCTTGACTACCTTGGAGTTAGGCAGCCAGGACTGGAGCAATTGTGCGGCGGATGAGTCAGCTGGCACGACCAGCTCATCCCAGGTGTCGAAGTTCAGAGGATTGCTGATGTCGATGACGGTCTTGCCCTTCAGCTCATCCTTGTATTGGTCAGCGATGCTTTCCAAAGCGCCAAATGGGACAGCCATGACGATCAGGTCACCAAGAGTTTCTGCCTTGTCACCATTGCCAAAATATTCAACTTCGTTGCCGGCCAGTTCGAAGTTCTTGCCGATTGCTTGCCCCATGTTGCCTTTGCCAAAGATTGTTACTTTCATTGGAGTTACCTCGTTGCTTTCTTTTTGTTAGTTGTTAATCATAATAATACATGCTTACCAAAAGTAAGTCAAGTCTTTTCTTACAAAAAGTTAGGAAGAATAAAAATCCAGTCCGATGTGGACTGGATTAGGTTTATTCGTGATCTTTGTGCTTTCTTATCATGTCCAGAAGAGCCTGCATGGCTTTGACTCTTTGTACTTGCTCGCCATGGATTTCTGGCTTGGACTTCCACTCATCAGTTGTCCAACCCTTAAGGACATAAACGTGCCGGTTCTTGTCATAGCTGTGGATCAGTTCTAAAATATTATCTTCAACCTCTTTGTTAAGTGGCTTGCCGCTATTAGCCAGCAGCTGGCGGAACTCCTCTTTAGGAATTGGGTCAGCATCTTCAAGTCCGCCCTTGCTCGTCCAGAGGAAGTGGTCAACGATCTTTCTGGCCAAATCTTTGCTTTCCAGGCTGACGATCTTGGCATCCCTGCTTCCTAATTGCGTAAAGTAGGCCAGCATGTCCAGCTCTTCTTTCTCCTGCTGGTGGCCGGAATAAGCCAGCATGTCTTCTGGCTCCCAGTACTCACTTGCGTATTCGCTGAAGTAGACATTATAGACGCCTTCCAGTGCTTTTAAGCCATCTGGACCCAGCAGGTCTTCATTCACAAGTATCCGTTCAAATTCGAAGTCGATCCCGTTTTTAAAAAGCTCATGTTGTTCGAAAACATAGTAGGGTACTTTTTCCCGGCGAACCAGTTCAGCAAATGCGATGAATTCATCGTCGCTGATGTCAGGGTAATGATTTTTGCCCTTAATATCTCCGTAGATTTGGGCAAGGTCAGCAAGTTCGATTACGCCGTAGAGGTTGACGGCCGCTTGGAAGAATTTGTGCAAGAAGTCCAGCTTATCGGTGTCAAAACCAGCATCCGCATACCGCTTCTTCATGGTCTTATCGAGCAGACGCTTAGGGTAGCTGGCTTTTTGGCGCATTGTGGCGTGTGGGTGAGTATCACTGGCTAGGTCTAAAAGCGCCTGGCCAAGTTGCTGACCGGAATCAGATGAGTCATCGTCTTCATCAAATTCAAAAAGGTCGTCATCATCTTTATAGAAAGAATCGTCAAAATATTCATTCTCTGTGATTTCTTCCTTAGGGATCCCCATCATCTTTCCATAAGTGTAGCCGCCAAGGCCCCAGCAAGGGAGGTCGTAAAGTGCCCGCTTCATCAGCGTGCAGATTTCTTGGAAAGTGTGCTTGCCATAGTCAAGCCGGTAGAATAAGGAGAGATTTTCAAATTCTGCTGAAGTTGCCTCCAAATTACCTGGGCTGGTTTGGTAGGCATAGGTCACTAACTTGGTGATTTCGTTTAGGCCAGTGTCGTTTGGATAGATCTGACTTTCCACCTGATCAAGCGGTTTGCCAAAGGCCTTCAGCTCTGCCAGAATTTTTTGAA
Source organism: Lactobacillus nasalidis (assembly GCF_016587775.1). GTDB lineage: Bacteria > Bacillota > Bacilli > Lactobacillales > Lactobacillaceae > Lactobacillus > Lactobacillus nasalidis. The sequence continues at coordinate 4,174 of NZ_BOCG01000669.1, forward strand.
AAGCCCGGTCGTCGGCTGTTTCTTTGTGCTCAGCAAAGTCGCAGAGGTCGTTAGGAGTCAAGTAGAACTTGCTGCTGAATTCGCAGAGTTCCATATAGAGGTACCAGATTTCATGAATACTGTCTTCTTTCCAGGCAACATTTTCATGAACCAATAGTGGGCTGGTTAAGGGGATGCCAGAATCATTGCAGTACTTGTTTATGATTTCTGGACTGAATATAGCGTAATGCTCAAGCAATTTACTGCCTGTGACTTCGCCGAAAGTGAGGAATTGGTCAAATGTGATTTCCGGGTAGTCATGGTTCTGCCTTTTGATGCCTTTGTACAAGCCGTACAGGTCCTCAAGAGAGATGATCCCGTATGCATTAACCGCGCCAGTATAGAACTGGAGAAGGAAGTCTATCGACTCCTCTGACAGGCCGATTTTCTTGAGTTTAGTGATTACTGTTTTTTGCATGGTCAAGCTTCAACTTTTTGTAAAATACGTTATTGCGTCTAAAGCTATTTTACCCGATCTGGGGAGGAAATGTGGGACGCCGGGATTTGTGGGATAAAAATAATCCAGTCCGAAAGTGGACTGGATTATTGGGATTATTTGACGTTAACGATGAAGTTGTCGGTGTCATATTCGCTTCCGTCTGGGAAGTATACGGTCAAGTAATCCTCATATTTTCCTGGACCTAATGTACGTGTAGTATCCAAAGAACCATTAAAAGATACTACAGTACCCTTAGGTAATGCAGAAGCATTCGTTAAAAAGAAACTTGGATCAACTAATACATTTTCCATTAAATCATCATCCGAGTATTCCAAAGCTGAAGATGAAGAAACCGTAAAGCTAGAAGCTTTTGGCGCAACCTTAATCGTGTCTGCTTGTGACGGAAGTACCGTAATCTTAAATTTATTGGTATCTTCGTATGTATTATCAGGATAAGTCACTCTTACGTGGACTGTATAGGTCCCCGGCTTTTTAACGGAAAATGAATCTTCAGAATCAGTCTTCAAGTCAAAATCTGTTTTTTCAAGTGATGACTCAAACTGTGGCAAGGCTGGATCATTAGGGAAGTAATTGGCCGGATTAGTAATAAAGTCATTCCGGACTGAATAATCAGCCCCATACTCAAGAGTCACATCATGTACGGTCGGCTGATACTTATCAACATCAGTAGTAGGTACAACAAAGGTTACCGAACCAACAACTTCTTTTGAACCATCACTGTATGTAGCTTGAATTCTTGTAGTATAGGTACCACCTTTTTTAGTATTAACAGCATCTAAATATTTATATTCAACACCGTATGGCAAAGAAGACGTGTTGGTAATAAAGTTTTGGGGGACGTAGTCACCATAAGGAAGGGTAACATCCGCACCCCAATCTACTTTAACCGTACCACTCTTAACTTTTGGCTGGTACTTATCTGCCATGGTCTGGCGCTTAATGACCTTCGTAGCAGGTGCTTTAGTGGTTGTTTTCTTTACTACTTTCGTCACCGGCTTTTTAGCAGTGGTCTTTTTAGCTGACTTCTTGCTAGTGGTCTTCTTCACTACCTTTTTTGTTGTTTTCTTGGTGGACTTCTTTACCGTTTTCTTAGTTGTTGTCTTCTTGGCAGCCTTTTTCTTTGTACTCTTTTTGGCCGTTTTTGCCTTCTTAGTACTCTTCTTGCTAGTCTTAGCCTTCTTAGTAGACTTTGTTGCCTTCTTGTTACTCTTCTTTGCAGCAAATACAGTTGAATTTGCCGCCTCTAAAGGAACGGCAGCACCTAACAGTGCCAAAGCAACGGAAGCTTTACTGATCGCTTTCAGTTTTTTACCCATAGTTTTGTCCTCTCACTTAATATTAGATCATTACACAATATTATTTTTAATCCAAATGAAAGATTTGTCAAATTGCTATTTAATAAAACTGTTTCAAAGCAAGCAAACTCCTATAAAGCCAGTGAAAGCCTGACACTAAGACAATTATTGCCTTGTATTTCTTCTGTTCATCTAGCGAAATCAATGGTAAAAAACTTATATGATACGTGTTCATCTTTTCACGCTCAGAAGCTCAACTGCTAAATTCCGACACAATGCAAATTGGCACAATTGAAGTCATCGGTGAAGGGACAAAACTACCAGACAGCCGGGACACGGATGGTCGACATATTGATCTGAGTAACCTCGTAAATGCTCGAGATGACGGAAGAAATAATTTTTAGCAAAGTACAAGGTCAAGATTGACATTACTTTCACAACAGGGTTGAAACATGATAAAAATCCATCCGATGAAATGTCGGATGGATTTTGCAGCAAAGTAATGAGTGTCTGATTGAAATTATTTTTCGTAGTGGATATAGAACTTGTCGTCGAAGTGCCACTCGAAAGTATTCAAATTGTACTTCTTGAGTTTACTGTCAGTAGCAAAGGATTTGGTTACATTTCTTGTAATTTTTGGATACTTGGCAGCCCATTTTGCTTCGTACTGACGATAAGAGGTTTTACCCTTGATGTAAGCCGTATAAGATTCTTTAGTGAACAATACGCCAGTTCGTCCAAATTCTGCAGCTCGTTGAGCGTAAGTCTGATTATGCTTTTCGTATGTAGATTTCGATACTTCAAAATCCTGACTCCATACGCGCAGGTTTTCAAGTGGGTGCGCTTCGAACCATTCGCACGTCGCTTCACCACTACTGCTGTCATTGTTTTCGATCTCAGCAAGGTTGGCATCATACTTGGCCTTTGTTTGAGCAGGAGTGCCACTGCCACAGTAGTCAATGAATTGAACACCCTTGAAGTAATCTACCTGAACATCCTTGGCTGGTACCCATGCATCCCTTGCATATTCACCATGTTCATTCAGACGTGAAATATTGTACATCAACCGACCGTTGATTGGCCCCTGCCCCCAAACATCGACTTTACTGCCCTTTTTAATATAGGTTTTAACAATCTGACGCTTGCTATTTCGCGTGTAGCAGTTGATGGTCTTGCCTTTGCTGTTATAGACCGTTACGTTTGCCGTAGTCTTCTTGGCAGTCGTGGTCTTCTTTAAAGTCACCTTGGAGTACTTGGCCGGAATCCATTGCTTGCTTGAACCGATCCGGTACATCAACTGGCCGTTGATGGTTGCTTGTTCGTAGACAGTGGACTTGCTTCCATTTTTCTTGTAGGTCTTGGTAGCGTTGCCCTTATCGTCATAGAGACGCACCTGCTTGCCATTCTTAGAAACAACGGTCAAAGTACCAGAGATCTTCTTTCTATTTTTAGCCGCTGACTTCTTTGAAGTGGTTTTCTTAGCTGTCTTATTCGCAGCAAATACAGTTGAATTTGCTGCTTCTGCAGGAACAGCAACGCATAACAGAGCCAATGCAACAGAAACCTTACTGATGACTTTCAGTTTTTTATCCATAATTTTAGCCTCTCACATAATATTAGATCATTACACGACTTTATTTTTTATCCAAAAGTCGTATTTGTCAAATTACTTTTTTAATAAGGCTTACCCAAATAAAGCAGATATTGTTTACTACTGTTAAAACTTGCCGCTAGCCAATTATTTTTAACCTTAGGTCTGAATTTATTCTGTTAATTTGCGTTTAGATGGCTCAACTGTTAATTTTCCCCTCTCAACTGACGTCATCACCAAGTGGCTGATTGGCCTAATGTAATTTTGTCAACTCATACGTCATTCAACTGATTCAAATTTATCGGTCCCTCCTGAATCCCAGTTTCTAAATGACACCTTGAGTTCACTGGTTGACCAATGCAACACCTTGAGAGCCACGATTGAGACCCAAAACCACTCAACAGAAGGTACTGTCGGGATTGCCGGGCAACTTCAAACCGAGGACGTTACAGGAGCAAATCTTGACGAAACCATCAGCAATCTGCAAAATCTTTTGACTAAGATGCAAAGTGCAATTGCGAGCAACCAAAAGATTGTCGATGAAGACGCCAATACCGCCAACCAAGACAGAACTCTCATCGACAAGATCAAGGAAGCAAACCAGACCATTTCTGGGACTGCTTCAACCATCAAGAACTATGATGACGGGATTAAGGGCAATTTGGACGCAATCAAGCGAAAGAGCCAAGATTCTGAAGCTGCTGGCGGCGTAGTCGTTGACAATACCGAAACGCAAAAAATCAATACGGTCAAAACCGACCAAAACGTCACCGCAACAACTAAGGTATCTTCAATCGATGAAGCAAACAAGGAACTGTCGAGAATCTTGGCTGATCTGCAAAAGCAGAACACTGTTAACAACCAAGAAGCCGTCAAGGCCGCTACCTACAAGGCCAACGCCTTGGCCAACATTGACGACATCAACACTTGGCTGAAGGAAATGAAGCAGATTGCTGAAAACGCCAAGACGACAGCAGGCACTTTGAACAAGTCCGTTGACGCCCTTGCCGCCTACAAGGCTGATCGTCTCGCCAAGCTTCAAGCGGAAATTGACGAGTACAAGAAGATCGGCTACGTCAGTGAGGACACGCTGGCCAAGATGCAGGCAGTGGTAGACGGCGTGAATGACTCGAGCATCACCACTACTACTGTTACGGTTGGGCCGAGCGAAACAATCGACTTTGGCGACATCGGTCAAGCATCCAGCGCCAACAACGGCGCAAAAGACGGCAGCATTGACGCCACTAAAGAAACCGAAAAGAAGACCTTGACTGACGACACTAATTCGGCTTTGGCAACTGCCAAAGCGCAAGACGATGCTCTTGTGGCCAAGATCAACGAGGCATACTCAATTACCGACAAGGCAATTGCCGAAATGGAAAAAGCTGTCGCTGAAGCCAAGGAAATGGCCAAAAAAGACAGCGAATTCCAGAAAAAGCTGACTGCGTTCACAGATTCCTTGACGACTCTTGAAAGCCAGATTACGGCGGCCGACAAGGAATTGGAAGCTGACGACAAGAAAGAAGGCGAAGCAATTCTTAACAAAATTACTGCTCAAATCAAGATTGCCCGCCAGCAAGTCAGCGAAAGAAAGTTTGACGACAAATACTTGCCTGCAACAGCAAGCACGATCAATAGCGATGTCGCTGATTGGAATACCTTTGCCAAGTCTCACTCTACTGGCAGCATTCAAGATATGACATCGGGAAAAGCGAAGGAACTCGTTACAAAACTTGCCGGCAGTACTGATCAGTCTGGAGATATTATTGACTGGAATATGCGAGATATAAAGGTCGGATTGACGCCTCCCGGCAAAGCCAAAATTGCTGAAATGATCAAAGATCTCAAGGGCAAGGTATCAAACACGTCCAACCCTCGCTTCATTTACGTTGATTCTGGCGTTGACCAATACTCACTTATTGCCGCAATCAAGGCCAACAAGGACAAGGACGTTAAGAGCAACAGTTTCGGCTTCATTTGGAAGAACGGAAACTTGAAAAAGGCAACTTGGGAGAAAAACGATAATACCTGGCATACTGGCATCGGCGACGACTTTATTGATTACTTCAATAATCTTGACCCAGGTTCGGGGGGTAAAAGTCGTTGGCTGTACGACAATAGTATCGGTACGGTCAAAAGCCTAAACCCATGGTACTACGACTACTTACATCAATATAAGATTAACAAGAGTTACGTCACCGCAATGATAATGGGGACTGCTGCAACTCAAGCAATTACAATTCCGAATGCCTTTGTCTACTATGACACCGCAACAGACAAAACCGTGCGTCTTGACGTCAAGGTTACGATGACTTTGACTGACCAGAATGGCAATCCGCTTTCTAATTGGCTTCTACCAATGGATTCCGGCGGTGAAGTTGTGAAAATCTTTTCCGTATCTGCTGGTGAAGACAACAAACTGCACGTTGGTGCTGGCGTTATTTTCGGTCAATATACTAGTGCTGATTTCCATGGCTCTGGCGGTAGTGGGACAGGTGGTACGGGTGAAGGTTTGCTTCTTTCATCGTCTTCTGTCGGCAGAGGCGGTCAAGGGTCTTCTAGCCCAAAGAAACAACTTATCCCAACGTCCGTCTCTAAAGTGGGTGGCCCTTACTTCGGTTTACGGCTCAAAACTAAGATTGAGCTTGTCCAACCAGACGGCGTTTCTAATGCTGACTGGTCTGCTACATCAGATACGATTTACGGTAAAGCACACCATGCCTTTAACCAAATGCCTGTTGCCGTCAACGACATTGACGACAAGCAAACCATTATGACCAGTTCGGGCAACATGTATCTTGCAAAGTCTGACATGAGCACATCGACTACGACAATTAACGGCGATAAGTATTTAGTTGCGACACCGAAGAATAATTCAGCGCAAGTCAACCTGTCAACGAATGACGACAACAATATCAGTGATTTCAACTTGGTCATTGACGACCAGTTCACCAAAGTCTTCTATACCCAGCGTGAACCGAATTCGGATGCTTCATACATGTCACTTGACGTTGCCTTCGGCGGTGCGGGGGTTTCCATTCTGCCAAGCAGTACGGAATTACCTACTTTGTCCAAAGTATCAACTCCGCCAAAGTACACAATACCTTCAATCCCAACAACGACTGTTGTTGGCGGTCTCAACACCGTACAGGTCAATGACGTCACTGCCAAGGCACATACAGCCGGTACTTACAGCATTCAAAGCAACATTGAATATCTGACGGCTGGCGGCGGCAGCACCCAAGTACCAACCAACATTGCTGGCAAGCTCTCACTTGACTTGGTAAAGGCAACGCTTGAGAAGTTAAAGAAGACGTCAAGCAATACTTCGCTTGTTGTCAAGCGTGCTGAAGACAGCACGGTCAAAACTTCCTCTGGGAACTCTTTGACCGTTCGGTTCAAGAACAGCGATGTTAAGACTTCCTCCGGCAACTCCTTGACTGTCCGCATCAAGAACAGCACGGTCAAGACTTCATCTGGGAATTCTTTGACTGTCCGCATCAAGAACAGCGATGTTAAGACTTCTTCTGGCAACTCACTTGTCGTTCGCAGACAAAACGATGAAGCAGGGACTGTAACAGCTCCTGTCGGCACGATTGAAATCTCTAGCTACGGGCCGACATTGACTGTTCCAAAGACCGAATTGGTAATCTCCTCTCCGCCTGTACTGAACAAATCTACGGTTACTGTTTGGCCAATTAGCCAGAATGGCTTAAACGGTGCAGTGCCGGTCGTGCAAACAGACCTTGACGGGACACGGACAGTTGACATGTCAATCTATGCCGACCCTTCAATGCTTGAGATGGCAGAAGAAGCAATTTCGAAATGGAATGAAGCACTGGAGAAGTACAAGGTCAAGATCAGCGCTACCTACACGACAAGCGTGAGCGATCTCAAGAAGGGCGTAACTGTCGCCATTATGGAATCCGCATCAAGCAATGAAGCAATCAGCTCATACCAGCGGGCAGGACAAAGCGACATTACTTTGGAAAGCAACGCAGGTCTTTCGACAGCTGTCGTAAGGGACATTCTCAAAGGCAACGGCATTGGAGATGTCTACAACAAGTCCGGTACGATCACCGCAGGCGATACGCTGAAGAACTCTCTGTTCACAGTCCAAATCAACACCGATGGCATTCGGCAAGTTTCCACTGATGCAAAAACTGCAACTTTTAATACCTTGCTCCATGAACTTGGTCACGTATTTGGGCTTAGCCATGACGATGACGATTCATTAATGACGCCATCTATCGGAAACAAGGCCTTTACTGGCGAGATTTCAGATGCTGACGCTAAGCGTGCGGCACCTGAATTGGTAAATGACCCAACTCACCCAACTGATCTGTTCGTATAAGAATCATTTCCCCACTTTTGTGGGGCTAGAAAAAAACGGTAAAAAAAGCATCCGGCAGATTTGCCGGATGTATTTTTCTTTTTTGGAGTCTAATATTTCAATTCATGGGTAGTTAGAATTATTTTCTGATGTTCTTAGCAGTAAAGAATTTATCGTTGAAGTGCCATTCAAAAGTATTCAAGTTAAACTTCTTATAATAACTGTCAGTTTCCAAAACCACTTTCATAGATCTTGTAATGTTTGGATACTTAGCTGCCCATTTTGCTTCGTATTGACGATATGCTGCTTCACCTTTCATATAAGCAGTATAGGATTCTTTAGTCCAACCTAAACCATTTCTTGAACGATATGCAAGTCTTTGAGCATAAGTCTGATTGTGTTTTTCGTACGTAGATTTTGCAATTTTAACAGTTTGACTCTCTTCACGGAGCATTTCAAGTGGGTGAGCATCTTCCCAGAAAATTAACCCCTCGTCATACTTCGGATTGCTGTTTTCAGTTTCAGCAAGTTCAGCCTCATAATTGGCTTTGGCTTTAGTCGGAGTAGAACCATAGTGGTGGGTGTCGTAATCAGCATAATCGACATCTGTGAAGTAGTCCACTTTAACGTCCTTGGCTGGGACCCAGTACTTTTTGGTGTAATCACCATTCTTGGTCATGGTTGTAATATTGTACATCAATTGACCGTTGATAGGCCCTTGCCCGTGGACAACAACGGCACTGCCCTTTTTAATATGAGTTTCGACTGTTGGGCCAAATTCGGATTTGATTCTCTTATAAATCTTGACAGGCTTGCCCTTGCTGTTATAGACAGTTGTGTAAGCCGTAGTCTTCTTAGTAGTCGTGGTCTTCTTCAAAGTCACCTTGGAGTACTTGGCCGGAATCCATTGCTTGCTTGAGCCAATTCGGTACATCAACTGGCCGTTGATGGTTGCTTGTTCGTAAACAACGAACTTGCTCCCGTTCTTCTTGTAGGTCTTGGTAGCGTTGCCCTTATCGTCATAGAGGCGCACCTGCTTGCCATTCTTGGAAACAACGGTCAAAGTACCGGAAATCTTCTTTCTGTTCTTAGCCGCTGACTTCTTTGAAGTGGTTTTCTTTGCGGTCTTTTTGGTGGTCTTCTTGGAAGTAGACTTTTTGGCAGTTTTCTTAGTTGCCGCTATTACATTGTCAGCTTTTGGCAATGCGGTTGCGGCAGTTGCGCTGGCGCCACAAAGCGCCAGCGCAACTGAAACTTTGCTGATGGTAT
>NZ_BOCG01000670.1 GCF_016587775.1 Lactobacillus nasalidis
ACCCTGGCCGGCCAAGACCGGCTGCCACTCAAGCTGCTTGAACGGCAGCTGCACATCTCCCAGCCAACCGTAGCCGGCTTGATCCGCCGGCTGGAAGAAAAAGAGATGATCCGCCTCGTCACTGACCCGGCAGACCGGCGCAGCAAGCTGGCCTGCATCACTGACAAGGGGCGGGCGATGGAAGAAGATGCCAAGGAAAACATGCTGGAAACCAGAACCCGCCTGCTGAGCGGCATGACCGAAACCGAGCAGCAGATCCTGCACTCCTTGCTGGCCAAAGCCTACACTTCCGTCCGCCGGTCCAAGTAATTTTTTTGCGCTAATCAATAGCTTCCTATTATTTTTAAGGAGGATTCTTATGGGGAAAGTACTGCGGTATCTCAACCGCCGCCAAATTTTTCAGTCTCTGTGCTGCTTTGCCTGCATCATCGCCACTGTCTGGCTGAACTTAAAGATGCCTGACTACATGTCCACGATCACCACCCTGGTTGAAACGCCCAAGTCACAAATGAGCGACATCTTGACCCAGGGCGCCTGGATGCTGGCTTGTGCCGTCGGCGCTGGCATCTCCATGGTGCTGGCCAACTACCTCGCTTCGCTGGTTTCAGCTGGCCTGGCCAAGACCCTGCGCCAGGAAATGTACCAGAAGACGATCCATATGGCCATGCAGGACGTGGACCGCTACTCAGCCGACTCGCTGATCAACCGGACCACCAACGACATCACGCAGATCCAGAACTTCATCGGCATGGGCATGTCCTTTATGTTCATGTCGCCGATCATGGCCGGCTGGGCCATCGTCAAGATCCTGGGCAAGGCCTGGCAGTGGACGGCTGCAACCGCCTGCTCGCTTCTGCTGATCACCGCCGTCCTCACGGTCGGCTTGATCGTGGCCATGCCGCGGTTCAAGAAGATCCAGTCGCTCAACGACAACTTGAATCAAGTTACCAGAGAGCAGCTGACCGGGATCAGGGTCGTCAGAGCCTACAATGCTGAGAAATACCAGCATAAGAAGTTCTCCAAGGCCAACGACGAACTGACCGACAACAACATGACCGCCTTCCACGTCATGAGCATCTTCAACCCTTCCGTGCAGTTCATCAATTCCCTGCTGCCGCTGATGATCTACCTGCTGGGGGCATCCCTGATCACTACTGCCGGCAGCAAGCAAAAGCTTGGAATCTTCTCAAACATGGTCGTCTTCTCCAGCTACGCCATGCAGATCGTCATGAGCTTCATGATGCTGTCAATGATTGTCTTTCTCTGGCCAAGAGCCTCGGTTTCCTCACAAAGAGTCAGCGAGGTGCTGGAGACGCCGGATTCGATGGCTGACGGCAAGGATACCGACAGCAGCGAACACGGCAGCATCGAATTCAAGCATGTTTCCTTCAAGTATCCGGAAACAGCCAGCGAAGTCCTCAAGGACATCTCCTTCAAGATCGCCCCGGGCTCTACTTTCGCGATCATTGGCGCCACTGGTTCAGGCAAAAGCTCCCTTTTGAACCTGATCGTCCGCTTCTATGACGCCACCGGCGGCCAGGTCCTGGTTGACGGCAAAAACGTCAAGGACTACCGGCGCTCCAGCCTGCGCGGCCGCATCGGCTACGCCACCCAGAAAGCCATCTTGTTCAAGGGCACCGTCAAGTCAAACATCAGCTTTGGACAAAGCGACCGGGTCAAAAGTCCGGAAGACTTGCAAAAAGCCATCGACCTGGCGCAAGCCAGCGACTTCGTAAGCCAGATGCCGGGCAAAGAAGACGCGGCCATTGCCCAGGGCGGGACCAATGTTTCCGGCGGGCAGAAGCAGCGGCTCTCCGTTGCCAGAGCAATTGCCCGCAAGCCGGAAATTCTGCTTTTTGACGACACCTTCTCAGCCCTTGACTACCAGACCGACCGCATGCTGCGCCAGGCGCTGAGCAAAGAACTCAAAAAGAGCACCAAGGTAATTGTGGCTCAAAGAATCAGCACCATTCGCGATGCCGACCAGATCCTGGTCTTAGACCACGGCCAGGCCGTTGGCCTGGGCAAGCATGCCGACCTGCTCAAGACCTGTCCGACTTATCAAGAAATCGTTGCTTCACAGTTATCAAAGGAGGAACTGAGTCATGCCTAAACGAAAACTGGACCTTGCCTCCAACCGGCAGACGATGAAAGAATTTATTGCTTATCTCGGCCGCTACAAGTTCAGCCTGATTTTTGCCATTATCGTCGCCATCGCCGGCTCCCTGCTCAACGTCTGGGGACCGAGCAAGCTTTCAGAAATTACCAACCTGATTTCCGCCGGCCTGACCGGCCGGATGAACACCGGGCGGATCATGACCATCGGGGCCGGCCTGGTTTTGATCTACGTAATAGCCGGCCTGTGCAACATTCTGCAGTCCTGGAAGATGTCAACGATCACCCAAACCATGACCCGGCAGATGCGGCAGGATATTTCTGAAAAAATCAACCGCGTGCCCCTGCGCTATTTCGACAGCCACGCTACCGGGGACACCCTCAGCCGGGTCACCAACGACGTCGACACGATCGGCCAGATGATGAACCAAAGCATCTCCAACCTCGTTTCCTCCGTCGCCATGCTGATCGGCGTCATCGTGATGATGCTCATCACCAACTGGGTAATGGCCCTGGCAGGGATGATCACCGCCGTTCTTGGCTTCCTTCTCTCCAGCGGCCTGGTCTCCTCCTCTCAGCGCTACTACAACAAGCAGCAGCAGACCATCGGGGTCTTAAACGGCAAAGTCGAGGAAAGCTACACCGGCCTGGCGGTCGTTAAGGCCTACAATGGCGAGCAGCAGATTGGCGATGAATTCAAGCAGCTCAACGACAGCCTGTTTGAATATGCCTGGAAGTCAAATGCCCTTTCCGGCTCCATGAACCCGATCATGCAGTTCTTCGGCAATGCCGCTTACGTAGTCGTCTGCGTCGTTGGTGCCGTAGCCGCCCACCAGGGCCAGATCAGCTTCGGGACCATCGTGGCCTTCATGGTCTACATCCGCCTTTTCTCAGAACCTCTGCAGAACCTGGGACAAATGGCCTCAAGTTTGGAAATGATGACTGCTGCCGCTGGCCGGGTCTTCGAATTTTTGAACGAAGAAGAAATGGGCCGCGAAGAAAATAAGCTGCAGCTGGACAGGGTCAAAGGCAGCGTCGAATTCAAGGACGTGGTCTTCGGCTACAACTACCCAGACCAGGTCATCGTTAATGATTTCAACGCCTCTGTTGCTCCCGGGGAGAAAGTTGCCCTGGTTGGGCCGACCGGGGCGGGCAAGACGACCATCGTCAACCTGCTCATGCGCTTTTATGAGATCAATTCCGGCTCCATCAAGATCGACGGCGTTTCAACCAAGGACATCACCAGAGAGAACGTTCACGACCTCTTCGGGATGGTCTTGCAGGACACTTGGCTGTTTGCCGGCAACCTGCGCGAAAACCTGGTCTACAATCAAACCGGCGTCAGTGACCAGCGCTTGAACGAAGTCTGCAGCCTGACCGGGCTCAGCGACCTGGTCAAGCAGCTGCCCAACGGCTATGACACGGTCATCAAAGCCGACGACCTCTCTGCCGGGCAAAAGCAGCTGATCACGATCGCCAGAGCCATGATCAAGGATGCCCCGCTCTTGATTTTGGATGAAGCAACCTCCAGTGTCGATACCAGAACCGAACTGAAGGTGCAGGCCGCCATGGACAAGCTGATGGAGGGCCGGACCAGTTTCGTCATTGCCCACCGCCTGTCAACGATCAGAGACGCGGACATGATCCTGGTCATCAACCACGGCGACATTGTCGAGACGGGCACTCACGAGGAGCTTTTGGCAAAAGGTGGCTTCTACGCGAACCTCTACAATTCCCAGTTTGAAGATAAGAATTAAACTTAAGAAAGCCGGAACGCCCGAAAACGTTCCGGCTTTTTTGTGGTTTTCGATTGCCAACTTTTGGACCAGTGTAGTAAATTAGAGGGAACGGATTAATTTTTTATGAAAAGAAAAGAGGATGAGCATGGAAGCAATCAAGATCGAAGATTTTCTGCACTACGCCAACCTGGGCCGGCTCAAGGCCAAGGGTGACCAGCTGGTCTGGGTCAAAGGCCTGCCAGACGCTGACAAAAAAGCAAAGTACTTCTATACCCTGGAAACTTTAAAAAACGTCCGCCCCGCCCCTTTAAGCTCCTTTGGCGAGGAAAAGGACTTCGTCTTCCTTGACGAGCAGACCGTCTGTTTTGCCGGCAACCGGACCCGGGAGAAAGGCAAAAGCTTCATCTACAAGCTGGACTTGACCGGCGGGGAAGCACAGGTGATAGCAGCTTTAGACGGTGAAGACTATGCGGTTGAAGATGCCCTGCCTGGCGGCCGGCTGCTTTTGAGCCGGCGGGTCGACTTGCGCGAAGCAGAAAAAAAGCAGGACCCTGACCAGCAGGACTACATCGTTTTGGATGAGTTTCCCGCCTACTTCAACGGCGACGGCATCATTTCCAAGTTCCGCGACCGCCTCTTCGTATTTGACCCGGCCAAGCAGGAGCTGACGGAACTTTTGCAAGAGGACCCATATTTCAATTTTGACCTGCACTATGTTGCCGGCTCCGTCCTCTACTTTGCCGGCGACAGCTACACCCGCTCCAAGGCCCGGATGCCTGGACTTTACCGGCTGGATCTGGACAAGCTGGAAAGCCGGCAGCTTTTGCCAGCTGGCCAATGGACGATTTTTGACATTTTTGTCTTGAAAGGCCGCCTCTTCCTGGCCGCCAGCGATGAAAAGCGCTATGGCTCCGAAGAGAATCCGCAGTTTTACGAATACGCGGCTGGCAAGGGCCTGCGCCTGGCTGCCGCCTGGGACGACTGCTGGGGCGACTGCGTAGATACCGACTTGTGCTTGATGGACGTGCGGACCAGCCGGGTCTTTGACGAGCGGCTTTATTTCACAACCACCAAGGTCGACCACACAGTTTTGGAATGTTTCGATGGAGAAAAGGTCAGCCCGGTTTTTGAGTTCCCGTCAATTGAATTTTTTGACTTTACCAGTGACGGCATCTGCTGGTTTACAGGGCCAGCCGCCAACGAAACCCAGCAGCTTTACAGCTTCAAAGACGGCAAAATCGCCAAGCACTCCAACTACAATGCGGCTGCCTTAAAAGGCCGCTATGTTGCTCCCGCCGTGCAAACCGACTACGAAGACTGGGCCGGCAAACTGCAGCATGGCTGGGTGCTTTATCCAAAGGACTTTGACGAGACGAAAAAGTATCCGGCCATCCTTGACGTGCACGGCGGCCCCAAAACAGTCTACGGCACCCCGCTTTTTCATGAAATGCAAGTCTGGGCGGGCCGGGGCTACTTCGTCTTCTTTGCCAACATTTACGGTTCAGACGGCCAAGGCAACGACTACGCCAACATGCGCGGGCACTGGGGCCGGGAAGACTACGAGGACTTGATGAAGTTCACCGATGCCGTTTTGGCAAAAGTCCCACAGATCGATCCGGACCGGCTGGGCATTACTGGCGGCTCATACGGCGGCTACATGACCAACTGGGTCATCGGCCACACCCACCGCTTCAAAGCAGCCGCCAGCCAGCGGTCCATGTCCAACTGGCTGAGCGATGCCTTCATGTCCGACGTTGGCCCGCTTGATGACCTGTACGCCATCGACGCGGCTGATCTGGACGACAAGCTGGACTACGCCTGGCAGCAGTCGCCTTTGAAATACGCCAAGAACGTCACCACGCCGACTCTCTTCCTGCACTCTCTGGAAGACTACCGCTGTCCTTTGCCAGAAGGCATGCAGATGTTCCGGGCCCTGCTCTACTACGGGGTTGACTGCCGGATGTGCCTGTTCAAGGGCGAGAACCACGAACTCTCCAGAAGCGGCCAGCCCAAGCACCGGATCCGCCGGCTGCGGGAAATCACCAGCTGGTTTGACCAGCATTTGCGCTAAAATCCTCCCCCTGCTGGTACTTTTTGCTTTAAAATAAATAATGGCAACAAAGCAAAAGTATGAGTAAAAAAGGAGCTAATTTTTATGACTAAAATTGCCATTTATAACGTCAGTCCTGTAGAAGTGCCTTACATTGACGACTGGGCCAGCAAAAACCAGGTTGAAGTCAAAACGACCGACCAGCCGCTGACCAGCGAAAACGTTAGTCTGGCAGAGGGCTGCAGCAGCGTTTCCTTAAAGCCGCTTGGCCCGATCGATGAAGAAGTCGTCTACCAGAAGCTGAACGAATACGGCGTCAAGTGCATGGGGCTGAGAATCGTCGGCTTCAATACCATCAACTTTGACTGGGCCAAGAAGTATGACCTCCTGGTGACCAACGTCCCGGTCTATTCCCCGCGGGCAATCGCTGAGATGACGGTAACCCAGGCAATGTACCTCCTGCGCAAGATCGGCGTCTTCCGCTACCGGATGGACCACGACCACGATTTCACCTGGCCGGGCGAACTGATCAGCAATGAAATTTACAACTTGACTGTCGGCTTGATCGGGGTCGGCCATATCGGCAGTGCCGTGGCCGAAATTTTTTCCGCTATGGGGGCAAAAGTGATTGCCTACGATGTTGCCTACAATCCGGAATTTGAGCCTTTTTTGACCTACACGGACTTTGACACGGTCTTAAAGGAAGCCGATATCGTTTCCCTGCACACCCCGCTGTTCCCGTCAACGGAAAACATGATTGGCGAAAAGCAGTTCAAGGAAATGAAGAATTCCGCCTACCTAATCAACTGTGCCCGCGGTGAACTGGTTGACACCCAGGCTTTGATCAAGGCTCTGGAAGATGGCGAGATTGCTGGTGCCGGCCTGGACACCCTGGCCGGGGAAAGCAGCTACTTTGGCCACACCGGACTCAGCGACAGCGAAATTCCGGATGACTACAAGACCCTGGCCAAGATGCCGAACGTCGTCATCACGCCGCACTCCGCCTTCTACACGGAAACTTCCATCCGCAACATGGTGCAGATCTGCTTGAACGACCAGCTGACTATCGCCAAGGGCGGCCGGCCGCGGAGCATCGTCAGCCGATAAAAAATTCCAGCCAAATAAAAAAACGTTAGAAGCAATTCTAACGTTTTTTGTTTGACTTTTTAATCCAGATAACTGTAGGGATCCGGATTTTTAGCCCGGGCCGGCATCTTGTAGCGGCCAAAAAAGATCATGGCATGGTGGGTGTGAATCCACTCGTCCTTTGGCAGCAGTTCTTCCAGCCGCTTTTCGACTTCCAGGGGCGTAGCGTCTTCCGGCACGATCTTGAACTTCTTGGAAATCCGGGAGACGTGGGTGTCGACCGCGATGGCCGGAATTCCCCAGCCTTCAGCCAAAACGACATTGGCCGTCTTATTGCCGACGCCGGCCAGCTTGACCAGGTCCTGCTTGTTGCCGGGAACCTGGCCGTCAAAATCGTCAACCAGGGTCTGGGACATCTCCTTGAGGTGCTTGGCCTTGGAATGATACAGGCCCAGGCGGGAAATATCGGCTTCGATTGCTTCCTGGCTGGCCGCGGCCATGGCTTCCGGCGTCGGAAAATCAGCAAACAGCTTGGGCGTTACCCGGTTGACCATCTTGTCGGTCGTCTGCGCGCTCAAAAGCACCGCGCACAAGAGCTGGAAGCGGTTCTCCCAGTTCAGTTCCCCTTTTGCTTCCGGAAACATGGCATCAATCCGCTTGAGCACCTGGCGGGCTTCCTCATCACTCAACAGTTCTTCGCCTTTTTTCATAAATTCTCCTTGTCTGCTATCGGTTTCTTTCCAGATATTGCTGAACTTCGCTGCTGGTCTTCAGATTCATCCGCTGCCAGTTCAGCAGGATCCGGTCAACGTACTTGAAGCTCATGGCCCGCGACAAAACTGCCTCTCTTAGGGCCAGGCGGACGACTTCCGGGGAATAGTGGTCCAGGTTCAGCCAGTCCTGGATCTCCTCGCGCTCGATCGGGGTTAGGTAGCGGCCGAATTCAATTTCGAACTCTCTAGCTAGGCCGTTGACCGGATCGTTGTTCAAGCTGTCCCCCGTCTCCTCCAGCACCTGCCCGCTTTCATCCTTGACCTGCACATGCTGGTCAAGATACTGGTCCAGCTTGTCGTAGAGCTTGTCCAGACTGTAGCGGCTGCTGATCTTCCCCGTGCCGTCGGTCACTTGCTCCAGCTGCAGGCAGTCCTTGTCCAGCAGGCTCTGGATCAAGAGGCTGACATCGTTGACCGTGAAATTGGTATTAGCCGCGATTTTTTCATTGCTAGGGAAAAAATTTCCCCGCTGGAAAAAAGCCTCCAGCTGCAAAAGCAGCACCAGTTCTGCCTCAGTCAGGCCCAGGCGGGCATAATAGGCAACCAGGCCGTTGCTGATGCTGGTCGTCCCCAATCGCCGATAAAAATTATAACTTGGCATTCTCACACATTCTTTCAAAAAAATAAAAGAGTGAGCTGACTCACTCTTTTATTTTAGCTTTTATGCCGGCCAAAAGACAACTGCCGTGCTTATGGCTGCATTCTGTTGATCATCCGCGGGAACGGTACGGCTTCACGGACGTGGTCCAGCTTGCAGATCCAAGCGATGACCCGTTCAAAGCCCATCCCGAAGCCGGAGTGCGGCACGCTGCCGTACTTGCGCAGGTCCAGGTACCAGCTGTAGTCGTCCAGGTTCAGGCCGGCTTCTTCAATTTGCGCCTTCAAGGTGTCATAGTCGGCTTCACGTTCAGACCCGCCCATGATTTCCCCGTAGCCTTCCGGTGCTTCAACGTCGGCACAGAGGTAGGTCAGCGGGTTTTCCGGGTTCTTCTTCATATAGAACGGCTTGATGGCTACCGGGTAGTTCACGATGAAGAACGGCCGGTCA
>NZ_BOCG01000671.1 GCF_016587775.1 Lactobacillus nasalidis
GAGCGACGACAAGGACAAGAAAGCGCCGGCTAAGAAAAGCAAGTAACAGACTCCGCGGTTTTACCGCGGAGTTTTTTGTTAAGATAGTAGGGAAAGCGAGTTGACTATAAATGAAAGAAAAAACGAAACGCCTGCTCTACTGGTTCATCATCCTCCAGCCCTTCCTGGACCTGGACTTCTTCTACCGGGGACGCTTGGCGACCATCCTGCCCTTCACCATCCCCACCATCATCCGGATCGCCGGGGTCGTTGCCCTGGCGGGGCTCCTCATCTGGGGGCAAAAGAAGCTGCCCCCGGCCTGGGTCTGGGCCTACCTGGCCCTCTTGGTCCTCTACGGGATCGCCCACCTCTGGCACATGCAGACTTTTAGAAGCATCAGCCCGAATGACTACGGCTACTCCAATTTCGGGGAAATTTTCTACCTGTTCAGAATGCTCCTGCCCCTGGCCCTGATCTGGGTGACCAAGAGCCTGGAAATCAGCCAGGACTTCCTCTTGAAGGCCTTCTCCTGGGTCAGCGGCCTCTTTACCGGCACGATCGTCTTGAGCAACCTCTTCGTGATTTCCCTGAAGTCTTACGAAACGGGCGTGATCTCCGGCAACATCTTCACCTGGTTCATGGGGCCCCTGTACGGCTACTCCCACAGCGCCTCCAAGGGCTTCTTCTACTTCACCAACACCTTGAGCGCCATCCTCTTGATGCTGGCCCCGATCGTCTTCTATCTGCTTCTAGAGCATTTCTCCTGGAAGAGCGGCCTGTTGGCCCTCAGCCAGACTTTGGCCATGCTGGAAGTCGGCACGAAAGTCGCCCTCTACGGCCTGATCGGCAGCCTGGCCATCAGTTTGCTTGCCTGGCTGGTTCATTCCTTCCTTTTGAAAAATTCTACCTTCTCTAAGCCTGCCTTAATCACCCTTTTGGCCTTAGCCGGGGTCACGGCGGCCTGCTACCCGGTCTCTCCGGCCGTCCAGCGCTACAAGTACGAGATCTACTGGGCCAAGAGCCACGACGCCAAGATCGACAAGGAGAACGCGATCTTGAAGGCGGGCCTTTCCAAGTACAAAAACGATCCAGCCAAGCTGAAGGAATTTGAGCAGGACTTTTTGGCCAAATACTACAAGAAGTATGCCTTAAACAAGCGCTTCATCACCAAGTCCTACCCTTACAAGTACGACCCGCAGTTCTGGATCGACCTGCTCAAACAGCCCGCCAGCGTCCGCCTGGCCAACCGGCAGGTCGAGCTGGCCATGCTCAAGCAGGTGGTCAAATACGACAACAATCCCCTGGACAAGTGGCTGGGGATCGGCTACATGCGGCAGACCAACATCTTCAACCTGGAGCGGGACTTCACGGCCCAGTACTACTCTTTGGGGATCATTGGCGCCTTACTCTACCTAATCTGCTACCCGGCAATCATCCTTTACGGGGCCTTTGAGTGGCTGAAGGAAAAAGCCTGCCGGACCTTCTATTTGACCAGCCTCTTGCTTGCCAGCGCCCTGATTTTAGGGGCCAGCTACATGTCCGGCAACGTCCTGGACTTCCCGACCTCCAACCTGCTTTTGGCCTTCCTGGACGGCGGCATCTTGGCCTACGTCAAAGGCAGCAGAAAACAGAAAAAAGCCTGAATTAGGCAAAACAAAAATGTCTTCCCGAAAGGGAAGACATTTTTTATTGGTTCTTGCTGATGAAGGAACTGTCCGGCACCCGGATCAGGTAGAAGCGCTTGGCCTGGCGGCCGGCGTGCAGGCCCAGGCCGTTGATGGCGGTGTTCTTGTAGCTGGCCGTGTAGATGGCCACGTAGGCCTGCTGGTAGCGGGAATCCTCCTGCTTCAAGGCCTTCCTGCTGAAAGGCAGGGCTGAGGCGGTCACGTTGATCGGGTCCTTCTCATAAGAGATGGTGGCCAGGTGGCTGGGCACCGTGTATTTCTTGCCTTCGATGTAGAAGACGTACTGCTGGCTGAGGTCGCTGTTTCTGGTCGACTTGACCTTGACATAGTAGCTCTGGCTGGCGCTGGGCCGCAGAACCAGGGGCTTGTAGGCCACAGACGACGTGATCCGGCTGGAGTCCGTCAGGTTCGGGTCGTCAAAGAAGGTGAGCTTGACCAGGCCCAGGGCCAGCAGGCAGAAGCTGACGACTTCCAGCAGGCTGAGCAAAAAGTTGCCCCATTCAAACTTGTGCTGCCGCTGGATGATCATTTTCAGCCGCCGGCGGCGGATATTCTGCACGA
>NZ_BOCG01000672.1 GCF_016587775.1 Lactobacillus nasalidis
GCTTCGACTTCCGCCAGGTCGGTTCCCAGCTGCTTCAGCAGCTCCCGGGCCAGCTGGGGAGAATAGCAGCGCTGGCCGTCGCTCAGGCTTTCCTGCAGTTTGAACAAAAAGCTGCGGGCCTTCTTCTTGCCGTAAGCGATCTGCACGGCATAGTAAAAACTCTGCGCGCTGACGGAAGCGTCATGGTAGCTGGCCAAATTGATTGAGGTGTTGAAATTCCAGTTGCGCTTGACCATGTCGGCCTTCATGGCTTCCATGGTCACCATCGGAATGTAATTGACGGAAATTTCAAGCTTGAGTTCTGCGGCTAGCAGCCGGATGCGCTTTTCAAGCTGGTAGCAGGACAAACCTAATGGATTGATAAACAGAAAAAGTTCGAACATGGTCGACCTCCAATATTTGTTTCATCTGCTACTTTAACAAAAGTTTTCACTGAAAACAAAAGAAAAGCTTACGGCTATTTTACGCTGGCGTGCTGGCTGGCCCGGGCGATCTTGCTCTGGTTGTTGGCAGACTTGACTTCCAAAGAGAAGCGGCGCTTGATTTCAGCCAGGGCTTCCTTGATGGCGGCCGGGGAGTCGTTCTCGATTTCCATTTCCCAGTCCTGGTAGCCGTCAGGGTAGCTGGTGTGGTCCAGGGTCAGTTCACAGCCGTTTGGCCCGGCCAGCAGGGTCCGGTGGGTCTTGCTCCAGGAGAAGAGGCGCAGCTGGTCAGTCCGGTCCGGATAGTGCTCTTTAAGATATTTGCCGACGCTGCCGTCCAGGTCCGGGCGGCCGTCCTTCAAGAGCTGTTCGGCCTGCGCTAGGGTCAGGTCGTCGTTGATTTCCAGGCTTTCATGGTAGGTCTGCTGCAGCTTTTGGATCGGCACTTTGATGGTTTCTTCGGCCCGGTCACTGAAGCAGCGGATTCTCAAGGCGCTGTGGTCGGCCTTCAGCTGCCAGTCGGGCAGGTCGAAATAGTGGTTGCTCTGCTTAAAGTCGCTTTTGACCGGGTAAGCGGCAATGATGGCCGCGTAGCTCTTCTGGTCCAGGGCTACTTTGGCTTCGATTTCACGGTTTTTGCTCATTTTTGAGGACTCCTTTGTTAAAAAAGATTTAAAAGCTTGCGTTAGTGCTTTCGCCAACATCTATGTTAAAATGAATTTGTTTGAGATGGAAGGAAAATGTCTGTGATTACTGATTGGGATACTTTTTTATGGCCATACAATGAAGCCGTAAATGAACTAAAAGTTAAATTTAGAGCTCTCCGGCAGAGTTTCTTGACCAAGGGGGAGCATTCACCAATAGAATTTGTGGTCGGCCGGGTGAAAACGGTCGATTCTATCAAGGAAAAGATGCAGCGCCGGGTGATCAGCCCGGACGTGATTGAGACGGACATGCAGGACATTGCCGGCATCCGGATCATGTGCCAGTTTGTCGACGACATCTACCGGGTCGTTGACCTGCTCCACGCCAGAGACGACCTGGAGGTCGTCGAGGAGCGGGACTATATTCAAAACGCCAAGCCGTCGGGCTACCGCTCATACCACATGGTGGTTGCCTACACGGTTTATTTGCCGGAGGGGTCAAAGCGCCTGCTGGCCGAGATTCAGATCCGGACTCTGGCGATGAATTTCTGGGCAACGGTCGAGCATACTCTCAATTACAAGTACCAGGGAGCCTACCCGGAGGATATTTCCGAGCGGCTCAAGCGGACCGCGGAAGCGGCTTACCAGCTGGATGAGGAGATGTCATCGATCCGCAATGAGGTCCAGGAAGCGCAGAAGATCTTTACCAAGAACAAGGGCAAGGAAAAGTCATGAAAGTAGCTATCGTTCACAATGATCGCGTCACCACCCAGGTGGCGGTGCGGCACTTGAAGGTGCTGCTGGCGGAGAAGGGGATTTTGCAGGATCAGCAGCATCCTGACCTGGTGATCTCCGTCGGCGGCGACGGGACCTTGATTTCCGCTTTTCACAAGTACAAGAAACAGCTGGGCCGGGTCTGCTTCGCGGGCATTCACACGGGACACCTGGGCTTTTACACCGACTGGCGCAACTATGACATGGAGAAGCTGGTCGAGGCGCTGGCGACGCATCCCGTAGCGGAAAACGAGGTGGCTTACCCCCTGCTGGACATGCGGGTGACGACCAGCTGCGGGGTGCAGAACTTTTTGGCCTTGAACGAGGCTTCGATCAAGCGGATTTCCAAGACCATGGAAGCCGAGGTCTGGATCGGGGGCGAGCGCTTTGAGAAGTTCCGGGGCGACGGGCTCTGCGTCTCAACGCCGACCGGGTCAACGGCCTACAGCAAGTCCCTGGGCGGGGCGGTGATTCACCCGCGCTTGAAGGCCCTGCAGCTGACGGAGATTGCCTCGATCAACAACCTGGTCTTTAGGACGGTGGGCTCGCCGATCGTGATTGCCCCGGACGAGTGGATCACCATCGTGCCCAAGAATTCTGACCGGGCGATCGTGATCGTTGACGGGGAAAGAATCAGTCTGACCGACGTGCAGAAAGTAGATTACAGAATAGCGGCGGAAGAGATTCGCTTTTACCAGTATGGCCACCACCATTTTTGGGAGCGGGTCAACGATGCCTTCATTGGTGACAGATAGTGCAAGTATACAAATTATTGGTTGAAAAAAATGACCCAGTCGTGCTGAGTCATTTTTTGATGAAAAGAGGTTTTTCCCGGCGGGCGGTCAACAACTGCAAGAACCACGGCGGGATGATGCTGGTCAACCACCACCGCCGCAACGGCAGCTACCGGCTCAAGGAAGGGGACGTGGTCCATTTTCTGATGGGCCAGGAAAAGGTCAACCCCTGGCTGAAAGTGTCCCGGCGGCCCCTGG
>NZ_BOCG01000673.1 GCF_016587775.1 Lactobacillus nasalidis
AGCTTGGTCAAATCACGGTCAAGCAAGTCAGGATAAGCTTCTTTAGCCAGATCTGCATCTAGAAAAATATGTGTCTCATTCCAAAAAAATAAGCCTGGATCAAAATCCAGACTTATCTTCCATTCTATTTCTTTTTGCGAGTAAAGAAGAGTTTAATCGTGCCCCAAACTCCCAAAGCCTGCCGCATGTGGTCGGCCGGGACGTACTTGCGGATAGCCCGCAGAGTTCTCTTTGGATCCTTAGTGATGAAGATGAACTTGCCATCTTTCTTGGTCCGAATTTC
>NZ_BOCG01000674.1 GCF_016587775.1 Lactobacillus nasalidis
CCAGGCCGGCAGCCCCGGTGTAGACCATCAGCTTGCCGATTGAGATGCTGACGCCGTTGGAGCCCCAGTCGCCGATTCCCAAAATGGCTTCGGCGTCGGTGACGACGATCAAGTCGATGTCGCGGCCGGCAGCAGCGTTGCGGATCGCTTCTTCCATCTGTTCCGGGTGGTCTACTGACAGGTAGGCCGCGTTTTGCGGAGTGATCAAAAACTTGCTGTATTCCCGGATGCTTTCAGCAATGCCTGGATCGTAGATGATCGGCATCAGTTCCGCCACGTGCTGCTTGAAGACATGGAAAAACAAGGTCCGGTTGCGGCTGAAAATGTTCATCAGGTAGTGCCGCTTTTCACTGGCACTGGCCTTTTCTTCAATGTTTTCGTATACTTCCTTGGCCTGTTCCTCAATGGTTCTTACGGTTGGCGGGAGAATGCCCACCAGGCCGTACTTGGCTCTTTCTTCTTCGGTAAAAGCCGTGCCCTTGTTGAGAAAAGGATCGTTTAACAAATCGTAGCCTGTCTTCATTTTTGAAAAGCTTCTTTCTATAAATCACTAGATGTCATTTTCGAACCGCTCTCTGGTTCTTTAGAAAATAGTATATTCGCGGTTATTGCCGCGCGGAAGAACAAGTATGGTACACTTAATGTGTCAATTTGACATATGAACCGGCGGGAAAGGGGCGGCATCATGGCTACTTTTAACTACTACAAGGTGTTTTATTTCGCGGCATTTTTCAAAAGCTTCTCCAAGGCGGCGGAAGTGCTCTACAGCAACCAGCCCAACGTGGCCCGGAGCATCAACCGGCTGGAGAGCGAGCTGGGCTGCAAGCTGTTCGTGCGCTCAAACCGCGGGGTCACGCTCACTCCGGAAGGGGAGGCCCTGTACCGGCACGTGGCCGCGGCCTACGATGCCTTGAGCGCCGGCGAGAAAGAGCTCGCGGAAATGCAGGGGCTGAAAACCGGCAGCGTCGCGATCGGCGCCAGTGAAACGGCCTTGAGCCTCTTTCTGCTGGACCGGATCGAACAGTTTCACCACAAGTATCCCGGCGTGCACTTGAAGATCCGGAACAGCCAGACCCTGCACACCTACCATGCCCTGGAGAACGGCCAGGTCGATTTCGCCGTCATCACCGCGCCACTGGACGCCAGCAAGGAATTCCGCAAGGAAGCGATCTACCAGTTCCAGGAAGTGCTGATCGGCGGCCGCCAGTTTGACCGCTATGCCGGCCAAAAGCTCAGCATCCAGGACCTGGCCAAGCTGCCGCTGATCGGGCTGACCAAGACC
>NZ_BOCG01000675.1 GCF_016587775.1 Lactobacillus nasalidis
TGCAACTTACCTTCAAATCCAGTGCTGGCAAAAAGAAGACCCTCAACCTGCCTTACGCGGTCAAGGGCCTGAGCGCTGAAGCGGTCCGCGAGGCCGCCGGCGTCATTGCCGGCGAGGACGTTTTTGTCAAGGACGGGGAGGTCCTGTATGATGAACCGCTGGCTGCAAACTATATTGAACGTACTGTTACGGGTGTGTTTGACGATAGTAATCATTAGGCAGATCTGGCCCTTGTGACCGGCCGCCAGCAGCGGCAAAAATGACACCCGGGAGGCGGCTTGGCCGCCTCTTTTCTTTTTTAACCAGACTGCTTGAAAAAAACTAATTTTTTCCTATAAAAGCGTATTTGCTTAAGAAAATTATTACTTTTACTTTACAGAATACGCGTTCGATTGTAACCAGAGCGCTGAGCACATACAATAGAGGTTATCATTGGAAATATTAGGAGGAAATCGATGAAGAGAAGATTAATGACTGGACTTGCTACCGCAGCGATGCTGACTTCCATCGCCGTTCCAGTGACCAACAACATGTTTCTCTCTAAACAAACGGTTCAGGCTTCAGCGACAAGCGATGCCTTTTTGAACAAGGTAGGGCTGCAGGCCCAGAAGACGTCCAAGAAGTATGGCGTCTACGCTTCCTTGATGCTGGCTCAGGCCGCCTTGGAATCCGGCTGGGGGCAGTCAACGCTGTCCACGCAGGCCTACAACTTCTTTGGCATGAAGGCCGGCACGGGCTGGACCGGAGCAACTTATTCAGTGCGGACTGCTGAACAGACTTCCAGCGGGGCCACCTACTACATCACGGCTGCCTTCAGAAAATACAGCAGCTACCAGGCTTCTTTTGACGACTACGGCCTGAAGATGCGGACTACCCTGGGGTCCAGCGGCCTGCGCTACAGCGGCACCTGGCTGGAGAACGCCTCCAGCGCTTCAGCTGCCGCCAAGGCCATCAAGGCTGCCGGCTACGCCACGGACACGAATTACGCGACCAAGCTGATCAACTACATCACGACTTACAGCCTGACCAAGTATGACCCGGTTTACTCCAGCAGCAGCTATACTGCCAAGGTAGCCAAGTCAGGGTCAACCTACCTCTACCCGACCGACCACGCGGTTTCGCCAAAGAAGTCATCCGTTACTGCCGGGCAGACCGTGACGGTCACCAAGACCTTCACTTACTACAATGGCAAAAAGCGGATGTACCTCAAGGGGCTGGGCTGGATCAACGGTGAAGATCTGACCACCAGCAGCTCCCAGGCGCCAAGCGCCAGCACGGCTGTTTCCGGGCAGGCCAAGACCTTGATGCACGGCGCGGCGATCTACACCAGCACCGGGGCCAAGAGCACGGCCAAGAGCCTGGCAGCCGGGCAGACCGTGACGACCTACGGGACGGTCACCATCAACGGGGCCAAGTACTACCGGGTCAACTCATCCAGCGCTGACCAGTTCGTCAAGGCAAGCAACTTTGACGGCGTCAGCCGCACTTTGAAGCACAATGCCTACATCTACGACAGCAAGGGCAAGCGTGTGGGCAAGACCAAGTGGCTCAAGGGCAGCAAGCATACCGTCTACGGCGGCAGCGTGAAGCTCAAGAACAAGAAGTACTACATCGTTGGCCTTAACCAGTACGTCAAGGCGGGCAACTTTTAAAGCAGACAGGGAAGGAACTGAATGAAATTTAGAAGACTTTTTGCCGCAGCAGCAGCAACGACGGCTTTCGGCCTGACTTTTGTCTTTGGCCAGGGGCAGTCAGCCCAGGCTTCAATCAACAGTGAGGCCAAAACGAAGGCTTACAGCGGGACCAAGTCGCTGGAAACCCTGCTCAAGGCGGCAGGTTTGACTTACAACCAATTCAACAGCGTGGCCAACGGCAAGAAATACGGCAGCCGGTTTGGCTACCGCAATGGCGTGGGCAAGCCGGAAGGGGTGGTCGTGCACGAAACGGCTACTCCGGGTGCTTCCGCCTGGGATGAAGGCCGCTACTTCAACAACAACTGGATGACTTCTTACACCTACGTGCACGCCGTCGTTGACAACACGCAGACCATTCAGCTGATGTCGACTGACTACGGGGTCTGGGGGGCCGGCCCGGTAGCCAACAAGCGCTACATCCAGATTGAGCTCTGTGAAGTTTCGACCCGGGCTCAGTTCATCAAGAGCGTGGCCAACGATGCCTACTACATCGCCACGCTCCTGCACAGCTATAACCTGACGCCGTCACGGGCCAGCTCCAGCGGCACGGGCACGATCTGGTCCCACAACGAGGTTTCCAAGTACCTGGGCGGGACCGACCACGGGGACCCGGACAGCTACTTTGCCAAGTGGGGCTACTCAATGAGCAGCTTTTACAGCCTGATCGTCTACTTCTACAACAAGCAGGGGACCAGCTCAAACACGAGTTCAAACTCAAGCAGCTCAAGTTCAAGCTCAAGTTCAAGTTCAAGCAGCTCAAGTTCAAGTTCAAGCAGCTCAAGTTCAAGCTCCAAGTCAAGCAGCTCGAGCAGCCAGCCGGCAACCCAGTCGGTCACGACCAAGACGGTCCGCCTGATGCGGAATTCCTACAGCTACGATGCCTCCGGCAAGAAACTGGCGGTCAGCCCGCTGAAGGCAGGGAGCTATCTCAAAGTCTACGGGTCAGCCGTGACGATCGGCAAGGCCAAGTACTACAAGTACGCTGACGGCAAGTACGTCAAGGCCGGCAACATCGACGGCACCAGCCGGACTTTGACGGGCAATGCCTGGACCTACACCATTTCAGGCAGCCGGGAAACTTCGACGGCCAAGCTCCTCAAGGGGACCGCGGTCACGACCTACGGCAGCCAGGTAAAGATCAAGGGAAAGGCCTACTACATGACCGGCTTTACCAGCAGCAATGTGGCCAAGTACGTCAAGGCAAGCAACTTCAAGGCCAAGACGGAGACGGCCAAGACCGTGCGCTTGATGCGGAACGCCTACATCTACAACGCTTCCGGCCAAAAGCAGGCTGATGCCAAGCTGACTGCCGGCAGCTACGTCAAGGTCTACGGGTCAGCCGTGACGATCGGCCAGACCAAGTACTACAAGTACGCTGACGGCAAGTACATCAAGGCTGACGCCATTGACGGCACCAGCCGGGTATTGAAGCACAACGCCTACATCTATACGGCAACGGGCGCGCGGAACTGGAACGAGGCCAAGCGCCTGAAGGGCAGCACGGTTGCCACTTACGGCAGCCGGGTCAAGATCAGCGGCAAGTACTATTACATAGTCGGCTTCTCCGGCCAGACCGCCCTGTACATCAAGGCAGGCAACTTTTAACTGAAAAAAGAGCGGATCCGGGTTTGGCCCGGATCCGTTTTTCCTTGCTGGGCAAAAGTATAGTATAATTTTTAAAAAATCTTTCGAAAGCAATTTCGGAAAACGCAACTAACGAGGAGAAATTTTTGCATGGAAGGACTATCACTGTTTTTAACGGTCTTCTTGGCCCTGGTGATTCCGATCGTCATGGCCCGCCTGCGGGTGACCACCGTGCCGACCGCCGTGGCGGAAATCATCGTCGGAATCCTGATGGGCAAGAGCTGCCTGAACCTGATCACGCAGACGTCCCAGCTGACCTTTTTGTCCAATCTGGGGGTCATCGTTTTGATGTTTTTGTCGGGGATGGAAATCGACTTTGACTTGCTGAGCCCCAAGAAGCACACCCGGGCCCGGAAATCCGAGTGCGGCAAGACGGTCAAGCCGCTGGTCGTGGCTGCCTGGTCCTTTGGCGGGGTGGCCGCGGCCTCGGTTTTGCTGGCGGTGGGGATGCGGGCCTTGGGCCTGTTCTCCGACGTGGCCCTGGCTTCGATCATCTTCATGACCGTGGCCCTGGGCGTGGTCATCGCCACTTTGAAGGAAAAGGAGATCCTGAACCGGCCGATTGGGCAGACGATCCTGCTGACGGCGGTCATGGGGGAAGTCATTCCCCTGCTGCTTTTGACCATTTATTCGTCCCTTAACGGCGGCGATGCCGGCAAGCTCTGGCTGATCGTCTTCTTGTTCGCGGCCGCGATCGTGCTGCTGCGCCGCTTCAAGCGCCCTTACCTCTGGTTTGCCAAGGTGACCAAGGCGACGACCCAGCTGGACATCCGCCTGGCCTTTTTCCTGATTTTTGCCCTGGTGACGGTGGCTGAACAGGTCGGGGCCGAAAACATCCTGGGCGCCTTTTTGGCGGGGATGGTCATGAAGCTGCTGGAGCCGACCCAGGCGACCAAGGACAAGCTGACCTCGATCGGCTACGGCTTCTTTATCCCGATCTTCTTCATCCGGACCGGGGTCAACCTCAATTTGAAGCTGCTCTTTGCCAACCCGCAGGCCCTGGCCCTGCTGCCAGTCCTGGTGGTCTGCTTCTTCCTGGCCAAATTGCCGGTCACGCTGAACTACATGCGGGTCTTCAACAAGCGCAACGCTTTTGCCGGGGGCTTTCTGACGGCAACGACGATCACGATCGTGCTGCCGACCCTGCAGGTGGCCCGGAAGCTGAAGGCCATCACGGCGACCCAGTCCAGTGCCTTCATTCTGGCCGCGGTGATCGTCTGCATCGCCTGCCCGATCGTCTTCAACGCGACCTTCCAGCTGACGCCGGCAGACAAGATCAAGGAAAGAGTCACGCTTTTTGGCCTCAGCGCCATCACCATGACGGTCTACCAGGACCTGCACGACTCCTGGTATTCAGTCCAGGTGCTGACCTGCCAGAAAGAGCAGTACGATACCTACAAGAGCAAGATCAAGCAGCTGAAGCTGCTGCCGGACAAGGAGCTGGCCACTTTGGAAGCAGCGGAGGCCTTTGACGCCGACATCTTCGTTGCCACCTACCGCGACGACGCGACGAACGTGGCCGTCGGCCGGGCAGCCAAGGAAGCCGGGGTCAAGCGGGTCATCGTCAGCCAGAGCCAGGTCAACGCCGAG
>NZ_BOCG01000676.1 GCF_016587775.1 Lactobacillus nasalidis
CAGCCGGCACGACCGCCATGCTTGCCACGGCGCTGCCGTCAGCCACCTTGATCAGGCGGACGCCCATGGTTGACCGACCGGTCTGGGAAACGTCGCTGGTCTTGAAGCGGATCATGATCCCGTCCGTCGTGATCAGCATGATGTCGCTCTGGCCGTCAACCACGGCCACGCCAGCCAGCGGGCCGTTCTTTTCGCCGATCTTGGCGGTCTGGATGCCCTTGCCGCCCCGACCCTTGACCGGGTACTCGCTGGCCGCCGTCCGCTTGCCGTAGCCCTTCTCAGAGATGGTCAGGACTTCGTCGTCCGGCTTCAGGATCCCGGAGCCGACCACGTAGTCGCCTTCGCGCAGGTTGATCCCCCGCACGCCGGCCGCGCTTCTGCCCATGGCCCGGACGTCGTTTTCACTGAAGGTGACCGCGTAGCCCTGGTGGGTAGCGATCAGGATGTTCTGCTGGCCGTCAGTGGTCAGGACGTTGGACAGCTCGTCGCCGTCCTTCAAGGTCAAGGCAATCAAGCCGTTGGTCCGGATGTTTTCAAATTCCTGGATCTTGGTCCGCTTGACCGTCCCCAGCTTGGTGATGAAGAAGGCGTAGTCTTCCTCATGCCCTTGCGGCACGCTGACCACGGTCTGGATGTGCTCGCCCTTCTCCAGCTGCAGGAGGTTGACGATCGGCAGGCCCTTGGCGCTTCTGCCGTATTCCGGAATCTCGTAGGCCTTCTTCATGTAGACCTTGCCCTTGTTGGTGTAGAAGAAGAGATAGTCGTGGGTGCTTGAGTAGAGCAGGTGCTCGATAAAGTCGCCCTTTTGGACGCCCATGCCCTTGATCCCCTTGCCGCCGCGGTTCTGGGTCTTGAAGTCGTCGATCAGCATCCGCTTGACGTAGCCCTGGTGGGTCAGAGTCAAAAGGACGTCCTGTTCTTCGATCAGGTCCTCGTCTTCGATCGTGACCACCTCGCTGGCCGTGATCTGGGTGCGGCGCTTGTCGCCGAAGCGCTTCTGGATGTCCAGCAGCTCATCGTAGATGATCTGGTCGATTCTTTCCGGCTTGGCCAAAATGTCCTTGTAGTCGGCAATCTTGACCAAAAGTTCCTGGTATTCGCCTTCGACCTTGTCTCTTTCCAAACCGGTCAGGCGGACCAGCCGCATGTCCAGGATGGCCTGGGCCTGGCGGTCGTCAAGGTCAAAGCGGCTGATCAGGCCCGCCTTGGCGATGTCGCTGGACTCAGAATTGCGGATCAGGCTGACGATCTCGTCGATATGGTCCAGCGCTACCCGCAGCCCTTCCAGAATGTGGGCTCTGGCTTCGGCCTTTTCCAAGTCGAACTTGGTCCGGCGGGTAATGACGTCTTCCTGGTGGGCCAGGTAGTGCTGCAGCATCTGCTTCAAGGTCAGGAACTTCGGCGCCCCGTCCACGATGGCAACCATGTTCATGGCGAAGTTGGCCTGCATCTGGGTTTCCTTGAAGAGGTTGTTTAGAACCACGCTGGCACTGGCATCCCGGCGCACGTCAATGGTGATCCGCATCCCGCTCTGGTCGGATTCGTCCCGGACCCCGGTAATGCCGTCGATCACCTTGTCGCGGGCCAGTTCAGCGATCTTCTGCACCAGTTCGGCCTTGTTGACCAGGTAAGGAATCTCGCTGACGATGATCCGTTCGCGGCCGCTCTTTTCGGTCTCGATCTCGGTCTTGGCCCGGACCACGATGTTGCCCTTGCCGCTCTCATAAGCGTGCAGGACCCCGCTGCGGCCCATCAGAATGCCGCCGGTCGGGAAGTCCGGCCCTGGAATGGCCTTCATCAGTTCCTTGGTCGTCACGTCCGGGTCCTTCATCAGCATGTGAATCCCGGAAATGACTTCTGACAGGTTGTGCGGCGGAATGTTGGTCGTCATCCCGACGGCAATACCGCTGGAACCGT
This sequence comes from Lactobacillus nasalidis, assembly GCF_016587775.1. Taxonomy (GTDB): domain Bacteria; phylum Bacillota; class Bacilli; order Lactobacillales; family Lactobacillaceae; genus Lactobacillus; species Lactobacillus nasalidis. The sequence goes on from NZ_BOCG01000676.1 coordinate 1,918, forward strand.
TGACCAGCAGGTTCGGGATTCTGGCCGGCAGAACCGTCGGCTCGTTTTCCGTGTCGTCGTAGTTTCTTTGCCAGTCGACCGTGTTCTTGTTGATGTCGCGGAGCATTTCCACGGCAATCTTGCTCATTCTCGCTTCAGTGTAACGCATGGCGGCCGGCCGGTCCCCGTCGACGGAACCGAAGTTGCCGTGCCCGTCAACGAGCATGTAGCGGTAGGCAAAGTCCTGGGCCATGTGGGCCATGGCCAGGTAGATGGAGGAGTCGCCGTGGGGGTGGTACTTACCCATGACGTCCCCGACGATTCTGGCACTCTTCTTGTAAGGCTTGTCCGGAGTCACGCCCAGCTCGTTCATCCCGTACAGGATCCGCCGCTGAACCGGCTTCAGGCCGTCGCGCACGTCAGGCAGGGCTCGCGCCACGATGACGGACATCGCGTAGTCCAAGAAGGAGCTCCGCATCGTCTGCGTCAAATCGACATTTCTGATCCGCCGATCTTGTCCTTGATTCTCGTTATCCATTCCTACCTCCCATTAAGCATCCAGGTTTTCAACATACTGGGCATTGTCTTCGATAAACTTGCGCCGCGGGCCGACTTCGTTGCCCATCAGCATTTCGAAGACTTCATCCGCGTCCTTGGCGTATTCCGGGTCCACCCGGTCCAGGCGGCGGTTTTCAGGGTCCATGGTCGTTTCCCACAATTGTTCGGCGTCCATTTCACCCAGCCCCTTGTAGCGCTGCACGATCGGCTTCGGGCTCGGCTGCAAAGAACCCAGGTAGTCGTGGAGTTCCTCATCGGTATCCAGGTACTTGATCAGCTTGCCCTGGCGCACCTGGTACAGAGGCGGACGGGCGATGTAGACGTAGCCCTTGTCGATCATCGGCCGCATGTAGCGGTAGAAAAGCGTCAAAAGCAGCGTCCGGATGTGGGCCCCGTCGACATCGGCGTCAGTCATGATGATCAGCTTGTGGTAGCGGGCCTTGGAAACGTCAAAGTCCGCCCCAAAGCCGGTCCCCAGGGCCGTAAACAGGGTCCGGATTTCCTGGTTGGCCAGGATCCGGTCCATTGAGGCCTTTTCCACGTTCAGGATCTTCCCCCGGATCGGCAGAATGGCCTGGGTCAGCCGGCTGCGCCCCTGCTTGGCGCTGCCGCCGGCGGAGTCCCCTTCGACGATGAAGAGCTCGGAGATGTTCGGGTCATTGGAAGTGTTGTCGGCCAGCTTGCCTGGCAGGTTGGCGATTTCCAGACCGGACTTCTTCCGGGTCACTTCCCGGGCGCGCTTGGCGGCAACTCTGGCTCTTTCAGCCAGCTGCCCCTTTTCCACGATCTTGCGGGCTACCTGCGGGTTCTCCATCAGGAAAGTGGAGAAGGTTTCCGAGAAGGCGCGGTCAACGGCGGTTCTGGCGTCGGAGTTGCCCAGCTTGGTCTTGGTCTGCCCTTCAAACTGCGGGTTCGGGTGCTTGACGGAAATGACGGCCGTCATCCCTTCCCGGATGTCTTCCCCGGACAGGTTGTCGTCGGATTCCTTCAGGATCTTGGCCTTGTGGGCATAGTCGTTGACTACCCGGGTCAGGGCCGTCTTGAAGCCCGCCTCGTGCATCCCGCCTTCGTAGGTGTGGATGTTGTTGGCGAAAGTCATCAGGGTCGTCTTGTAGCCGGTCGTGTACTGCAGAGACACTTCAACGTCGATGCCCTCGTACTTGCCTTCCACGTAGATCGGGTCGTCAAACAGCACTTCCTGGCCCCGGTTGAGGAAGGAAACGTATTCTCTGATGCCGCCCTCGAAGTGGTAGACGTCGGTCTCAGCCGTGTCCTTGCGCTTGTCGGTGAAGGTCAGCTTGAGCCCCTTGTTCAGGAAGGCCAGCTCCCGGATCCGGTTTTTCAAGATTTTGTCGTCAAAAACCGTCGTTTCCGTGAAGATGTTCGGGTCCGGCCAGAAGTGCACGATCGTCCCGTGTTCAGTCAAAGGCACGGTGCCGATTTCCTTCAGCTCCTCGACCACGCGGCCGTGGTCAAAGGCGATGTTGTACTTCTTCCCGTCCCGCATGACCGTAACGTTCAGCTTGGTCGACAGGGCGTTGACTACGGATGCCCCGACCCCGTGCAGACCGCCGGAAACCTTGTATCCGCCACCGCCGAACTTGCCGCCGGCGTGCAGAACCGTATAAACAGTTTCCACGGCTGGCCGGCCGGTCTTCTTTTCGATGTCGACCGGGATCCCCCGCCCGTCGTCTTGGACGGTCACGCTGTTGTCCTCGTTGACGGTCACTTCGATCTTGGTCGCGAAGCCTGCCAGAGCTTCGTCGATCCCGTTGTCGATGATTTCCCAGACCAGGTGGTGCAGGCCCTGGGAGCTGGTTGACCCAATGTACATCCCCGGGCGCTTGCGTACGGCTTCCAGGCCGCCGAGCACCTGAATCTGGCTGGCATTGTACTTGTCGGCCTCTTTTTCGAACTGCTTGGCGTTCTTCAATTTGTTATCTTCGTCTGCCATTTAATCCTTCCTCTTTTTCTATAATTTGGCCGGAATGGATGTAAAAAATTCGCGGCTGTTTGACTATTTCCTGGGAAATACCTTCCAGATCTGTTGTCGTAATAAAGGTCTGCGTCCGCCCGTGAATGAAGTTGAGCAGGGCGGCCTGGCGGTTCTGGTCCAGCTCGCTCATCACGTCGTCCAAAAGCAGGACCGGCTCCTCGCCGGTCTGCTGCTTGATCAGCTGGATTTCCGCCAGTTTCAGGCTGAGGGCGATGGTCCGCTGCTGGCCCTGGGAGGCAAACAAGTGGGCATTCCGCCCGTCGAGCTGGAATTCCAGGTCGTCACGGTGCGGGCCCAGCTGGGTCGTGGCCCGTCTGAGCTCATCGTCGGCAATCTGGTCGAAGCGGTCCAGCAGCTTGCGGTTGATCTGTTCTGGCTGGTCGTCTTCCGCGATCTCTTTGGCTGACGGCCGGTACAGCACCTGCAGCTCCTCCCTTTGCCCGCTGATGGCCCGGTAGGCCTCAGCCGCGTAGCGGTTGAGGTCGGCCAGATAGCGGTAGCGCCGCCAGACAAG
>NZ_BOCG01000677.1 GCF_016587775.1 Lactobacillus nasalidis
AATCTTCTTTGGCTTCCGACCCGAAAAAGCTGACTGAAGAACAGAAAGTACTGCTTAAAGAAAAGCCTTCGCCGAGTGAACGAAGAGTTCGTAATATGTTAGTTGCCGATAAAAAAGACTGGCAGTATACACAATCAGCCCGAATTCTGCAACTGGCAATTTCCGACTTGGGCAAGGCTTGGAACAATTTCTTTGACAAGGCCCAACCAGACTGGGGCAAACCAAAATTTCGGTCAAAACGGGAATCCAGAC
>NZ_BOCG01000678.1 GCF_016587775.1 Lactobacillus nasalidis
GTAAGGGCCGCTGCCGGCCCAGATCGGGAGCTCGTAGTTTGGGTCAAAGTCGGTCGCGGCCATGTAGGCGGCCACCTGGCCGTCTTTGACCAAGACCCAGCCCTGCTGCTTACCCAAGTCTTCCTGCAGGCTGGCCAGGTTCGGGTAGCCTTCCTGCCACTGGCTGGAGTTTTGCGATTTCAAAAGGGCTTTAGCGTCATTGATGATGGTTAAAACCTCGTCCAGGTCTTGTCCCTGGAGCGGGCGAACGAGCGTGTCAGTCATGTTGAGCCTCGTTGATGTGTTTTCTTAAGTAGCTGTACTGCATGGCGTCTTCCAATTTTGCGGTGTCAACGCCCAAAACCTGGGCCAGGGCATAGGCGAAGGCCCAGGAGGTAGCCGGTCCCCGGCTGGTGACCAACTTGCGGTCCTGGTCGATAGCTACCGGCGTGTCCACATAGGTGCTGGCCGGGTTTTCGCTGGCTACCTGGTCTTTGAAGTCCGGGTGGCTGGTCCACTTGGCTTCCGTCAAAAAGCCGTACTTGGACAGGGCGATCGGGGAGGCGCACATGGCGGCGTTCCACTTGCCGGCCTTAAAGCGGTCCTTCATCAAGGCCGCCAGTTTTCCGCTTTCTCTGAGATGCTTGGCGTTCGGGGCCCCGCCCGGGAAGGCGACCAGGTCGTAGTCAAGCAAGGAGTCGTCGACCAGTTTGTCGCAGGCAAAGCGGATGCCGTGTCCGCCGGTAATGGTCAAGTCCTCCAAAGCCACCATGTCGCAGGCAATCCCCAGCCGGCGCAGGACGTCGACTTGGCTGAGCCCTTCTACTTCTTCACATCCATCTGAAAAAACAATTGCTGCAGTTGGCATGTCAAATCTCCTTTTTTCTCAATAAGCTTTGCTGCTTGCTTTTAATTTTTTGTTAATGATTGTCTACATTATATTGTACAAAATTGCGCCAGCCTTGTCGCTAGCAGCGGAATTTTTTAAGCAATTTGCAATTGCTGCCGGTAACCGATAAAATAAAAGGCGGTTTTGTTACTTACAAAATATAAGCATGTCATCAAGAAAACAGAAAAGAGCATAATACTAGTGGCGAAAAACGTACTTAATGTGTTTGATTATATGTAAGAGACAGCAGGTAGGTTTTAAGTTGAATTAGCGTAGGGAAAGCCAGAACTTTGCTTTAGGTTAGAGCGCAAATTTTAGTCATACTTCAGAAACATATGTTTGGGGATCTACAGGAATACGTGCTAAAATATTCCTCGAAACAAAGATTGAGAATGATATGGTTCTGAAAGCTGGTGAAATTAAATGG
>NZ_BOCG01000679.1 GCF_016587775.1 Lactobacillus nasalidis
GGTCTTGATTGACCGCGGCCACCGGGAGCTGCCGATCCGGCCGGACTTTATCGGCAAGAACATCCCGACCTCTGCCAAAGAAGACGTGCAGGTCCGGGTCAGCGAAATCGACGGCGCTGACGCGGTGCAGATCAGCGAGGACTAAAATGGCTGAACAATATTTTACTGAAAACCCAACGGTTGACCATGACGAGCACCAGGTCAACTACCATCTTGACGGCATCAGCCTGAACCTGACCACTGACGCCGGCGTTTTTTCCAAAAGCCGGGTCGACTACGGCAGCGGCGTCTTGATCAAGCAGATGCTGGACCAGGA
>NZ_BOCG01000680.1 GCF_016587775.1 Lactobacillus nasalidis
CGGCAGCCTGGTCTGCGCCAACTTTGGTGCTTTCGGCAAGCTGCGGGCTGGCGGGCGGCTGCTGGGGCTGGAACTGAAAGATGCCGTTTTGGCCCGGGCCAAGCGGGAGGGCAACCGGCTCTACGGCCGCTACCAAAAGGATCAGGGCTCCATTGTAATGGTGCTGGCAACCGACCTGCCCCTTTCCAGCCGCCAGCTGGGCCGCCTTGCCCGCCGCAGCGCGGTCGGCCTGGCGCGGACCGGTTCTTATATCGGCGACGGGTCGGGCGACATCGCCCTGGCTTTTTCCACGGCCAACAGACTGGATCATTTTGCCCGCCAGGTTCAAGCTTTCAGCTTCCTGCCCGACAGCCAGCTGGACCCGGTCTTTGAGGCCGGAGCCGATGCAATCGAGGAAGCCGTCTTGAGCGCCCTGGTGCACGCGGCCACTTTGACCGGCTTCAAGGGAAGAACGGTCTACGGTTTGCGGGATTTTTTATAAGAGGAATGCAAAAAAATGGGCTGCCGGCCGGCATATTGATTGCCAAGATCCGGCACGCCCGGTATGATAGAATTTAACGTTTTAAGGGAGTCAATACGCAACCATGCATGAAAAATACAAGAAACAATTGTTGATCTTGACGGGGATGAGCGGGGCCGGCAAAACGGTGGCCGCCCATTCGCTGGAAGACGTCGGCTATTTTGTGGTCGACAACCTGCCGCCCGAGCTGCTGGGCAATTTCTGGGACCTGATGAACACCTCGGAAGACTTTGAAAAAGTTGCCGTGGTGATCGACCTCAGAGTCAAGTCCTTCTACAAGGACCTGATCGACGAGATCAATTCCCTGGAAGACAGTGGCCAGACCCAGGCAACGATTGTCTTTTTGGAGGCTTCTGACGACACGCTGGTGGCCCGCTACAAGGAAACGCGCCGCCTGCCGCCTTTGGCGGAAAACGGCCGCCTGCTGGACGGCATCCGGGACGAGCGGCGCCTGCTGACGCCGGTGCGCAACCGGTCCAACTACATCCTGGACACTTCCAAGATGTCGCCTAAAGAGCTGAAGCAGAAGCTGCAGAGCAAATTTGGCGAGCTCCACAAGCCGAAGTTCGGGATTGAGGTCATGTCGTTCGGCTTCAAGTACGGGATGCCGATCGACGCCGACATCGTCATGGATGTCCGCTTCCTGCCCAATCCCTTCTACATCCCGGAATTGCGGCCTTTTACGGGGCTGGACAAGCGGGTCTTCAACTATGTCATGGACAAGGAAGAAACCAAGGTCTTTTATGACAAGCTGCTGGACCTCCTGCTGACGGCTATTCCGGGCTACATCAACGAAGGCAAGGAAAAACTGACGATCGCCATCGGCTGTACGGGCGGTCAGCACCGCAGCGTCTCGATTGCCCAGCAATTGGCGCGCGACTTGTCTGAAAAGTATCCGGTTGATATTACCCACCGGGAAATCAGCCGTTATCTCAGAAAGTAGGAATTCAGCATGTCTTTTGGCGAAAACAAAATCATTCGCATCATCAAGCGCCGGCGGCCCCGGGTGGTCGTTATCGGCGGCGGCACCGGCTTGCCCGTGATCCTGAACGCCTTGAAAAAGCAGGACGCGGAGATCACGGCGATCGTGACCGTCTCAGATGACGGCGGCTCCTCTGGAGTC
>NZ_BOCG01000681.1 GCF_016587775.1 Lactobacillus nasalidis
CAACTCCGGATTTGGCGGCGGCAGCGGCTACGCCAACAACGCCTTCGGCAACCCAGCCCAGTCAAACGGGCCTGCTAATGCCGGATTCAATGAAGATAACAAGAAAGACGACTTTTCCGGCGGAGACGCGAACACCAACCCGTTCGACGGCTCTGACGGATCAATCAACGTCTCAAATGACGATCTTCCATTTTAAAATTACACAAGAAAGGATCTGAAGACATGCCTCAACAAAGAAGAGGTGGTCGTCGTCGCCGCAAGGTTGACTTCATCGCAGCCAACCACATCGACTACGTAGACTACAAGGATGTTGATCTGTTGAAACGTTTTATCTCAGAGAGAGGTAAAATCTTGCCACGTCGTGTCACTGGTACTAGCGCTAAGAACCAACGCAAGGTTGCCAACGCTATCAAGAGAGCCCGGATTATGGGCCTCCTGCCATTCGTAGCTGAAGACTAAGCAGCAGGATCAATAAGCAAATAAAGAGACCGAAGGAGCTGGACTCCTCCCGGTCTCTTTTTCTTTTCTGTTTTGCCACAGGCAGCAATAGGTTATAATGGAAATAGTTTAATCTGCTTTGAAACGTGGAAGAATTTTATGAAAAACTTTTTACACAAACTTGAATTGCCAGAATTCGTCCGAGATTCCAGATTAATCATTGCCTTCTGCAGCATCGGCTTTTTGACGCTGCTGAGCACGGTTGTTGCCTTTTTCATCAACCGGATCTTCGGGGTGGCCCTTCTGCTGGTCTTGATCGTGGATGTCTTTTGGGTCGTTTTCGGCGTTTACATTCTCGCGAAAAACACCAACAACTATGCCGCCAACCTCTCCTACCGCATCAAGCGGGGAGAGCAGGAGGCCATGATCAAGATGCCGCTGGGCATTCTGCTTTACGATGAGTCCCAGCACGTGCAGTGGGTCAATCCCTACCTGCAGCTGTACCTGGGCGACCAGGACGCCATCGGCAAGACGATCACCGCGGTTGACCGGAAGCTGGGCAAACTGGTCGGCGAGGCACTGGAATCGCAGACTTCGGAAAGCCGGGTGGTCAAGTGGGGGGACCATCAATTTGAAATGGTGGTCCAGGACAGCATCGGGGTCATCTACCTGCTGGACATCACCCGCTACGCGGACCTGGCCGACAAGTACCGGGCCGAGCGCCTGGCCATCGGCCAGATCTTCATCGACAACTACGATGAGCTCAGCGAGCGGATGCATGACCAGGAACTGGCCCGGACCAGCACCTACCTGCAGACGACCCTGAACGACTATGCCAAGAAGTTCAAGGCCTACCTGAAGCGCATTGACGAGGACCACTTCCTGCTGCTGACCCACCTGCAGGATCTGGAAAAGATGGAAGAGGACAAGTTTTCCGTCTTGGACAAGATCCGCCTGGAGACCAGCCGGAACAACACCCCGCTGACTTTGTCGGTCGGGATTGCTTACGGGGGCGAGTCTTTGCGGAAGATCGCCAACCAGGCCCAGGCCAACCTTGACCTGGCCCTGGGCCGGGGCGGGGACCAGGTGGTCCTCAGGGAACTGGGCCAGGTCGCCCGCTTTTACGGCGGCAAGTCCAACCCAATGGAAAAGCGGACCCGGGTCCGGGCCAGAATGGTTTCTCAGGCCCTGGGCGAGCTTTTCAAGGACGTGGACCAGGTCTTCGTTCAAGGGCACCAGCGGCCCGATATGGACTCTGTTGGCAGCGGGATCGGGGTGGTCAAGATCGCCCGCCTGCATGGGGTCAAGGCCCACTTTTTGCTGGACACGGCCCACTGCAACTATGACGTTGACCGCTTGGTCAAGAAGATGCAGGCGGCTGACCCGCAGCTGGACCTGTTCATCAGTCCGGACGAGGCCAACGCGGTCGTGACGGACAACTCGCTTTTGGTCATGGTGGACCACTCCAAGTATTCCATCACTTACGACCAGAAGCTCTACGACCGCTTGAAGAACCGGATCGTGGTAATCGACCACCACCGGCGGGGGGAGGAATTCCCGGAGAACCCGATGCTGACTTATGTCGAGCCTTACGCTTCCTCGGCCAGCGAGCTGGTCACGGAAATGGTCGAGTACCAGCAGCCGGCTGAGGACAACCGGGTGTTGACCAACCTGGAAGCCACGGCCATGCTGGCCGGGATCACGGTCGACTCCAAGGAGTTCTCCCTCAGAACGGGGACCAGAACCTTCGACGCGGCCAGCTACCTGCGGTCGATCGGGGCCAACTCGTCGCTGGTCAGTGAGCTTTTGAAGGAAGACATTTCCAGCTTCCTGGTCAGAACCCACCTGGTGGCCAGCCTGCAGATGCTGCGGCCGCAGATGGCGATCATGCAGGGGCCGGAAAACAAGGTGATCGACCCGATCCTGACGGCCCAGGCTGCCGATACGGCGCTGGACTTGGAAGGGGTCTCGGCCTCTTTTGCCATCACCAGAAGAAGCAGCGACAGCGTCGGCATCTCTGCCCGGTCGATGGGCCACATCAACGTTCAGGTGATCATGGAGAAGCTGGGCGGGGGCGGTCACTTGTCCAACGCGGCGACCCAGATCAAGAACGTGACGGTCGAACAGGCCGGCCAGCAGCTGCTGGCGGCAATTGACGAATACCTGGAAGAAAACAGTTAGAA
>NZ_BOCG01000682.1 GCF_016587775.1 Lactobacillus nasalidis
GGCGGCCGCGGCGGCTCGATCATTTTTGTGGCTGACAACGGACTCAGAACGCTGATGGACTTCCGCTACCGGCGCAAGTTCAAGGCTGAAGCTGGCGAAAACGGCCGCATCAAGGCCCAGTATGGCAAGGCGGCCAAGGACCTGTATTTGAAGGTGCCGGTGGGCACGACGGTTTATGATTTTTATACTGGTGAAGAAATCGGCGACCTGGTAGAAAACGGCCAGGAACTGGTCGTGGCCAAGGGCGGCCGCGGCGGCCGGGGGAACATCCACTTTGCCACCAGCGTCAACACTGCTCCGGAAATTGCCGAAAACGGCGAACCGGGTGAATTTCGGACCCTGCGCCTGGAACTGAAGGTGCTGGCCGACGTCGGCCTGGTCGGCTTTCCTTCTGTCGGCAAGTCCACGCTCTTGTCGGTTGTAACCAGCGCCAAGCCGAAGATCGCGGCTTACCAGTTCACCACTTTGAAGCCGAACCTGGGAATGGTCATGCTGCCTGACGGCCGCGACTTCTCCATGGCCGACCTGCCGGGGCTGATCAAGGGGGCCAGCCAGGGCGTCGGCTTGGGGATTCAGTTCCTGCGGCACGTGGAAAGGACCAAGGTTATCCTGCACCTGGTTTCGATGGATCCAAACAACGGCCGCGATGCATACGATGATTACGAAACGATTTTGCACGAACTGGCCTCATATACTGAAGACGACCTTTCCAGCAAGCGGGAGATCATCGTTGCCAGCCAGATGGACATTCCAGGCGCTGATGAGAAGCTGGCCCAGTTCAAAAAGGACCTGGCTGCCCACGGGGTTGACCAGGAAGTCTACGAACTCTCCAGCATCACCCACCAGGGCGTTGACCGCTTGATGAGCCGGGCAGCTGACTTGGTTGGTGAAGTCGAAGCACAAGAAGCCGCTGAAGCAGTCAAGCCTAAGGAAGAGGTCAAGACCAAGACCTACAAGTACCGCCGGCCAGAGAAGATGGAATTCACGGTTGAAAAGATCGGCGAGCACGAGTTTGAAATTCACGGCGAGCAGCTTGAACGCCTGGTAGCCATGACCAATCTGGACCACCAAGACGGGATCATGCGTCTGGCCCGCCGCTTGAAGAAACTGGGCGTTGACGACGAATTGCGGGCGCAAGGTGCTGTCGACGGAGACGATGTTTACATCGGCGACTTCAGCTTTGAATTTGTACAATAATTAAGAGATAGATAGTATTTGAATAGAGAAACTAAAGTTAAGAGAGTAATAAAATGAAAAAACGATATATAACTGGCTATGCCGGTCTGCGGGCTTTGGCAGTAATCGGGGTGATTCTGTATCACTTGGATCCGGACCACTTTGGAGGCGGCTATCTGGGCGTTCCGGTATTTCTGGTCCTGACCGGGTATCTGGTGACCGACCAGATCATGGCGGCCTACGACAGACAGAACTTTTTTGACATCAAGTCCTTTTACCAGCGCCGCTTCAAAAGGCTGTATCCGCCGCTGATTGCAATGCTGTGGCTGACCAGCGCTTATATCGTGCTCTTCTTCCAGCGCAATTTGTTAAACAAGCTGTACCAGATTGTCGGCAGCAACTTGCTGGGCGTGTACAACTTCTGGCAGATTTTTAACGGGCAGAGTTATTTTGAGCGCTTTGCCAACAACGAATCGCCTTTCGTTCACTTGTGGACGATGTCGATTGACTGGCAGTTTTACCTGCTCTGGCCGCTGGTGATGGCTCTGGTGTACAAATTTGGCAAGCGCCGGCGCAACATGTTCTGGGCTTTGATTGCCCTGTCGCTGCTTTCGGCCGCGGAGATGGCCCTGCTTTACCGTCCTGGCCAAGACACCAGCCGGATCTACTACGGCACGGATACCCGTTTCTTCTCTCTGGGTCTGGGAAGCGCAATGGCGATCCTGTGGCCATTTGAGAAACTGGACAACCGCTTCACCAGAAAAGACGGCGTGATCCTCAACTGGACCGGGGCCGGCACTTTGGCAGGGATGCTGCTGCTCATGTTTACCCCGCTGATGAATGCCCAGACCGCCTTCCCTTACTACGGGGGGATGCTGATCTTCAGCTTCTTCACGGCTGTTTTCGCGGCTGTGATTGCCGCCCCGGTAGGGATCTGGAACCGCCTGTTGACCAACCCGCTGTTTGACTGGCTGGGGTCAAGAAGCTACGAGATCTACCTGTACCAATTCCCGGTGATGATCTTCTTTGAAAGCCGCGTCAGCGACCTGGCGGACCACGTGGCCCTCTACCGGGTGATCGAAGTGGCCCTGATCCTGCTGATCAGCGAGCTGACTTACCGTTTGTTTGAAAAAAGACGCTACACCGGGGCAGAAATCCGCTCCAGCCTGGCCAGACTCTTTCACCGGCCGGTCAAGCTGTCGCGTTCCTGGCTGAAAACGGCCGCCTTCTTCCTGGTCTTTTTGATCGGCAGCGGCGGGATCCTGTTTTCTCCGCTGGCCAAGGCTGACAACAAGGACGGTGCTTTGATCAAGACGATCGACGACAACTCCAAGCAGCAGGCAGAGATGAACAAGCGGGCCTTGGAAGCAATCAAGAGCTCGCAGAAGTCCTCCGCCAAGTCCAGCAGCCAGTCCCAAAGCAAGAAAAAGAGCCAGAAGAGCAAGAAGACTGACAGCAAGCAAAAGAGCAAGACCAGCAGCAAGAAGGTGAACCAGGAGTTTGAAAAGTACGGCATCAGCCAGACTGAGCTGCAGGCCGCGCAAAAGCTGCAGGTAACGGCAATCGGCGACTCGGTCATGGCTTCTGCCAGTGACCTGCTGCACCAGCTGCTGCCGCACGCGATCGTTGATGCTACCGTCTCGCGGCAAGCCGATGTGGCTCCGCAGCT
>NZ_BOCG01000683.1 GCF_016587775.1 Lactobacillus nasalidis
CCAAAATGGCTTCGCCATGCTTTTGGATCAAGTCTACCAAATATTGGATTCCTCCACGCTCCATCCCATATTTTCGGCTGAGGTAGGTGCCTCTTCTATGATCGTCTACCCATTCGTGGTAGATAGCGAGTTTTATTTCTTTAGTGTATTTAGTCATGAAAATAACCCCCGAAATTAGTGTCCTAATTTCGGGGGTCATATCATTTTGGCTTTTTTTCCCTTGATTTTTCGTCCATTTAGCAATAAAGTTTAGTCATAATATCACGCAAAAGCACTTGCTGAATCCGAATGATTTTATTTTCAATCATTGACAGCGCTTCTTTCCCTTGATAATTAGGAAAAGTTAGAGAAAAATTGCTTTTTTTAAAAGTTTCGTTTTTTTTAATAACAAGTGTTTTTTAATAACAAGTGTTTTTATTTCTTGGAGAATTGATATATTATTATATCAGAACCTGTTTGATGTGCTTAGCATATATCTATCCGACATCTCAATCTTTATTTTTTATGAGGAGCTTAGAAAACCCGTGAGAATCGAACACTTAGAGATCTTTGTAAACGCCGCCCAGACGCAGAGCTTTACCAAGACTGCGCAAAACATGAACATGTCCCAGCCAGCAGTTTCCCTGGCCATATCCTCAATTGAAAAGCAATTGGGCTACCAGCTGTTCAGCCGCTCTCGCCGCAAGATGCTGCTGACTCCTGCCGGCCGCTCCCTGTACAACAGCATCAAGAGCGAACTGAACGACTACCGCACTGCTGTTTCCAAGGCCAAGCGGATTGCCATGTCTGAAGGGCAGATCACCTTGAAGGTCGGCTTGGTCGGCATTTTGGCCGAACAGCTGATTTTGCCAGGCTTGATCCGCAAGTTCCGCCGCAGCCGCGACACGGTCAACATTGAATTATTCGTTGAAAGCAGTCCAGTCTTGTTTGAAAAGCTCGCCTCCCACGAGCTCGACTTGGTCTTGTCGACGCCAGAAGCCATGCCGAAGTTCCCAGACTTCAACGCCTACAACATTGGCAAGATCAAATGGTGCGCGCTTGTGCCAAGCGACAGCCCGCTGGCTGAAAAGGACAAGCTGGTAGAAGGCGACTTGGACGGCAACGACCTGGTCTTCCTGGATCTCAGCTGTTCTTCACCGCTGATTACGCTGATGCAGGACAAGATTGAAAAGGACTGCAAGCAAAGCCGCATCTTCTTTGCCAATAACGTCTCAGCGCAGACCATGATGGTCTATGCTCAGCAAGGCCTGGCCATCCAGCCCTTCACCGGTCCGCTGGACGAAGACAACGAAGCTGAAGGACTGAAGCGGATTGAATTTGCAACCGAACTCAGCTCTGACTTGAGCCTGTTCACTTGCAAAGACGTTCTAGATGAACACGTTCTGGATCTGATGAACTGGCTCAAGGCGCAAAACCTGAGCTAAAAGAGCGGGCATTTCCGGATCCGAGAAGCAAATAAAGGCCCCGGCAGATTATTGCCGGGGCCTTTTTTCCATCCAAAAAGCGGACTTAAGGCTATTTGATTTCGTTAAAGGACTTGCTGCAGTAGTTGAGCAATTGCCGCATGTCCTGCTTGTTCCAGTTCCAGGCGCTGAATTCCTTTAGGAATTCTTCTGAGCAGTAGTTCAGATAATGATCTTCCGCAGCGGCCAGGATCTGCTGCGCCCCCAGGGCCTTGATCTCTTCCAGCCGGCTTTCTCTGACATAGGCTGGATCGTTTAAGAGCGACTTGCGCTTGACCGGCTTCAGCCGGCAGCCCCAGCTGGCCGCTCTGGCTGCCG
>NZ_BOCG01000684.1 GCF_016587775.1 Lactobacillus nasalidis
CCGCCAGGCTGCCGGCCGGCAGCTTCTTGACAAAAGCCAAGTCGGCCGGATCGTAAAGGGCATTGGCCTGCAGATTGTAGGCCCGCACGCTGACACCCATGAAGACGATCGCGTGCGCCAATGCGGCCAGCGGCAAAGCCAATTTCCGGCTCCACTGTTCCAGCGTCAGGCACTCAGCCAGCGGCGTGCTTGCCAGCGGCCAGAAATAGGTCTTCTGCCAAGACAAAGCCTGCTGGGGCACCGGCAGCTTCCGGTCCGCGAACTCGTCTTGCAGCAGCTTGATGTCGTCGTCGTACTGGCGGATCAGCTTGGCCTGGTAGGCCTTCAGCTTGATCAAGGTCTTCATGTTCTGCCGGTTTGTTTCCCCAGCATTTTGCGCCGCCGTGTCCGTCAAAAGCGCCCCGAAGATGATCTGCCAACGGGCGCGGCGCTTTTCATCCAAAATCCTTTTCAAATCAGCTGCCTGCAGCTGAGCCAGTTCCGTCATCCCGCTCCCTCTTTTCCTAGCGCGCCAGCATTTCCTTGAGAGGCTTGAAACGCTTGCTGTCGGCGGTCAAGTTTCTGACCAGCCACTGAAATTCCCCTTCATACTTGCAGTACAAATAGCAGCAAGCCAGGTAACCGTCCTGGTCTTCAGTTGCCCGGTCGAAAACTTCGGTGTCGGGATAATTTTCAACGACCAGCTGGTCCTCATGTTCGTCTCTGAAATAAGCCACAGTCGTTTCCAGATCAGGCCCCAGCTCCTTCAAATCGCCCAAATTGACCAGGGCCAGGACCTGGTCGTAATCCTGGTAGTTGTCGGCCAGAATCCGGCCAGCTGCCTCCAGCTCGCCATCATGGTCCACGATCATGCTGGAAACCGTGTTGTCTCTTTCTTGAACGGCGATCATGCTTTGCGTGTCAGTCATGTCCTTCTTCTTTCTTCTGAAATTCTATTTGAAAAAGCGGTCAAAAAAGCCCCGCGGCTTCTTTTCCTCGCTCTTGGCCGCTTCGGCGGCTTCTTTGGCCTGGGCCAGTTCGTCTTGCAGCTTTTGAATCTGGTCGGCCTGTTCCTTTTTCTCAGCCTCAGCCTGCTGCTGCTTCTCTGCCTGGGCCTCTTTTTCGGCCAAGAGCTGGGCATTCTGCTCGGTGACCTTCATCATCCGGTCCATCATTTCCGCGTTCTTCTTCAGATACGGGGTAATGTTTTCGCCCATTCTCTGCCCTTGAACCTCGGCTGCCGCCCGGGCCTTTTCCATTTCAAAGCGCTCGGCCGCGATCCCGGTTTCCTTTTCATAGCGCTCAACCAGCAGATGGTTGCCCTGCCACAGGTCCATGTTGGCCATGTTGACGCTCAGTCCTTGGCTGTCAAAAGTCTTGCAGATTTCAGCTGAAGCCGGCAGGTAGGCGAAGTAGCGGTTGATGTCGCTTCCCTTGTTGGGGAAGACACGGGCCGGAATCATGCATTCCGGACTCTCCCGGGTAAAGGTGATTTCCCGCAGGGTTGCCTCGTCATGCAGCAGAATGCTCCAGTTGCGCCGGCCCAGGTCTTCAACGATGTTGTAGTTCTTCATGTTGAAGTAGTACTTGGTTTCCGTGTTCACCAGCCCGTATTCCTCAACCAGCTGCCAGAAGGCGTGCTTGACCGGGTAGAGGAAGTCCCGCTTGAGCTTGAGATAGTCCTCGTCATCCATCTTTTCCAGCCAGCGGTCAATCTGCCGGGTCAGGTACAGGAAAAGCGTGTTGTTGAGCCAGTGGCCGTGGTTGTCGGTATTGCCGTCCAGGTATTCGAAAAAGTGGATGTCGGCATCCGTCTTCTTGCGGAACTGGTTGCCCTGACTGATCACGTAGCCGCGCCGGCCGACCTCGGTCAGCAGTTCGATGTCCTTGCCCTTGCTGTTCATGCTGAAGATGGCCACCGGTTCTACTGTCAGCTTCTCCCCATGGCGGTTGCTGCGCTTTTTCAAAAAGCTCTGGGCCGCGCTTGACGAAAACAGGGAAACTTCCGGGTCATCGATGCAGATTGGCGTGATCACCTGCTCTTCGTCCATGTAGTGGTCAGTAAAGTTCCAGATGTTCTTGTTGATGACTTTAGGGTTGGAGCTGTAGGCGCTGACCCGGTCCTGCTTGCTCAGGCTCTTGCCGGCCAGAAGCTTCTTTCTGACGGCAGCCGTCATGCCAAAGAGCTTGTCTTCCGAGCTGGCCTGGACGATCTCCTTGGTGTTGCCGATCGTTAAGTTGGAAGCAATCTTGAGCAGGGTGGACTTGCCCGTTTCGCCCTGGCCCACCAGACCGGCCACGATCGGCACGTCTTCCACGATGCCGTTTCGCTCGTCGATGGCCTGGCGGATCTTCCAGATGCTGCCGCTTTCCAGCACGTACATCAAGAAGGAAAAAGCCGCCTGCGATTCGTTGTCCTGCTTGCGGTCCCGGTAAAAGCGGATGATGTCAAAAATTGCCGAGACGTCTTGCCGGCTTGGCTTTTCGACCGCTACCGGCTCTTCTTGATAAGAATCGATTGCCGGCTTCTCCAGAATTGTCCCGGTCACCGGGTCCTGCAAATAAAGCGGGCGCGGGTAATGGGCCTTTTCATCGGGCAACACGATTGCTTCCCCGTTTTCGCCGCCTTGGTCAAAGACGATCTGGCTCAGGCGGCTGCTCAAGTCCTCATCAGCCAGCAGCTTGGCCGCGGTCAGCTCCTTTTTCTCAATTCCGGTCTTGAAGCGGAGCAGCTTGGCCGTCTGCTTGAAGGCGACGCCGGCCTGGTTGTGGCGCACCTGGCCCAGGCGCGTTGCTTCCCTGAAGTTCTTCAGCGGCGTCTGCACGATCCGGTCGGCCAGGCCGCTGGCGGCCAGCAGGTAGCGGCTACGGGCGCCTTCGTCTTGCTCCAGCCAGCCCTGGTAAATCTGCCGGGTCAGAAATTCCCGCCCCCCTTGGGTCAGCTGC
>NZ_BOCG01000685.1 GCF_016587775.1 Lactobacillus nasalidis
CAGCCACAAAAATGATCGAGCCGCCGCGGCCGCCGTCCCCGCCGGCTGGACCGCCGTTAGGCATGAATTTTTCATGGCGGAAGGCCACCATGCCGTCCCCGCCTTTTCCGGCTTGGACTTCAATTTTAGTTTGATCAACAAATGTTGAAGGAGTTGGCATTCTGTTTTAACCTTTTCTTTCTTTCGTTAATTGTTACCATTTTATAATAAGCTATTTTTCCAAATAGCTAAAGGGAAATTTTGACAGCTTGCGCCTGCGGCAGGGTCAAACCGGCCTTGCGCAGATCATCGACCGACGCTTCCTTGATCTTTTTCAAGGAGCCGAATTCCCGCAGCAGCTTCGTCCGGCTCTTGGGCCCGATGCCCTTGATCGTGTCCAGCCGGCTGACTAAGGAGTTCTTGGCATGCGTCTGCCGGTGGAAGGTGATGGCGAAGCGGTGAACCTCGTCTTGAATCCGCGTCATCAGATAAAAGCCCTCTGATTTGGGATCCATCGGAATCAGCCGGAAAGGCTGCCCGTTGAAAGGATCGCCATAGAGCAGGTGGTTGGTCCGGTGCTTGTCGTCTTTGACCATGCCGGCAACTGGGATGTCCAGGTTCAGCTCGTTTCTGAGCACGTCTTCGCAGGCCTCAACCTGGATCTGCCCCCCGTCCATCAGGATCAGATCCGGCATCCGCTGGTGTTCTTTTAAAAGCCGGCTGTAGCGCCGCCGCACCACTTCCCGGGTGTTGCCGACTTCATCGGCGCTGTTTTGGTGCTCAACCTCGCCTTTGAGCTTGAATTTCCGGTAGCCGGTCTTAAACGGCTCGCCGTCCTTGAAGACCACCAGGGCCGAAACCGGGTCGGCCCCTTGAATGTGAGAGTGGTCAAAACTTTCAATATATGAGCCATAAGGCAGGCCCAGGGCTTTGAAGATCTCTTCCTGCGCCCCCTTGGTCTTGCGCTGGCCCAATTCCAGCAGGCGGAACTTGTCGTCCAATTTCAGCTGGGCATTTTCCCGGGCCATTTCCATCAAAGAAGCCTTCTGCCCCCGCTGCGGCGTCCGGACCTTGATGCCGATGGCCGCAGCCAGCTCATCCTGGTCAATGCCTTTGGGCACCAGGACTTCCCGGGGCTTGACCCGGTTTTTCTGGGCATAGAACTGGGCGATAAAAGACATGAATTCGTCTTCCGGATCCGTCTCGTCAGTCAGCGGAAACATGTGTGACTCCCGCCGCAGCAGCTTGGCCTGGCGCAAGAAGAAGACCTGGATAGAAATCCAGGAGCGGTCGACGTAATAGTTGAAAATGTCCCTTTGCGTGTGGTCGTTGGAAATGATCTTTTGCTTTTCAACCGTTTCCTCGATGTACTTGAGCTGGTCGCGCAATTCCCCGGCTCTTTCAAACTCCAGATTGGCCGAGGCGGCCAGCATCTTCTCCGTCAGGTCCTTTTTGACGTCTTGAATGTCCCCGTTCAAAAAGCGCTTGATCTTCTTGATTTGTTCATCATAAGCGCTCTTGGGGACTTCTTTAAAGCAGCTTCCCAGGCACTGGCCCATGTGATAGTACAGGCACGGGCGGCCGGTGTAGCCGCTGCAGCGGCGCAGGGGAAATACTTTCTGGATGAATTTCAGAGTCGCGCTGGCCGCGTAGACATTGGGATAAGGGCCAAAATAATAGCCCTTGTCCTTGTAGACGATTGAAGTGAGGCGGGTTTGCGGATTGCGTTCGTTGGTGATCTCGATATAAGGGTAGCCGGTCCCCGACTTGAGGGCCACGTTGTAGTATGGCTGGTATTTCTTGATCAGGGTGATTTCCAAAAGGAAGGCTTCCTTGTCGGAATCGACCACGATGATGTCGTAGTCGGCGATGTTTTTGACCAGTTCGGCCCGCCGCCCCTCCTGGCTGCTCTTGAAGTAAGACCGGACCCGGTTCTTTAGATTCTTTGACTTGCCAACATAGATCACCTGGCCGTTGATGTCCTTCATCAAGTAGCAGCCAGGTTTCTCCGGCAGCAGCTTCAGTTTGTTTTCAATTAATTGACTCGCCATTTTCGATCCCCCCGTGATTCTTTTACCGTAAGATTTTATCACGAAAAGCTTTATTCTAACACTGATCGGCCTTCAATCCAAAAAATATTTTATCCGGCTGGCAAAAGCATTTTAACGATCCGCCGGCTTGCAGGCAACTCGTTCGTTTTTAGCTGGAAAAGCCCCTTTTTTATGGAAAAAGAGCTGTCTTTCCCGGCTTTATCACGTATAATGTCTTTGGTAGGACTAGATTAGGATTTTAGGAAGGTACGATTCAATGAAAAATTTCTACTTGAACCATGACAGCAACATGGACGACTTTACTTCGCTTTTGCTGATGCTTTTGGCCCCTGACATCAAGCTGATCGGGGTCGGCGTGACCGATGCCGACGGCTATGTTGAAGCCGGCGTGTCCGCTTCCCGCAAGCTGATCGACCGCTTCAACCAGCGCGGCGACCAGCTGGAAGTGGCCAAGTCCAATTCCCGGGCCGTGCACCAGTTCCCGGAAGCCTGGCGGGTTTCGGCTTTCTCAGTCGACCACTTCCCGATTTTAAATGAAAAAGGCACGGTATCCACGCCAGTGGCTGCCAAGCCGGCCCACTTGGACATGATCGACAAGATCCACGCCGCTGACGGCCCAGTCACCTTGGTCTTTACCGGTCCCTTGACCGACCTGGCCCGGGCCCTGGAAATCGACCCAAGCATCCAAGACAAGATCGACGAACTCTACTGGATGGGCGGTTCCCTCAATGCCCACGGCAATGTTTACGCGCCATGCGCTGACGGAAGCCAGGAATGGAATGCTTGGTGGGACCCGGAAGCCTGCAAGACGGTCTGGGACTCCAAGATCAAGATCCAGCAAGTCGGCCTGGAATCAACCGAAGAACTGCCTTTGACTGACGAAATGCGGCAGCACTTTGCCTCAAACCGCAAGTATCCAGCCTTTGAATTCCTGGGCTACGTCTACGCCCTGGTCAACTCCTTTGAAGTCGACTCGACTTACTATCTCTGGGACGTTTTGACCACCATGAGCGCCCTTTACCCGGAAATCGCTACTACCCGGCAAACCAAGTCCGACGTATACACCGACGGCGACCGGGCTGCCCGCTTCTTTGAAACTGAAGACGGCCGTCCAATGACTTTGGTTACTTCCGCCAACTACGACAAGTTCTGGGAACACTTCGACAGCCTGTGCGAAAACGCCAAGCTTTTCTAAAACTAAAAAAGAGCAGCAAAATACCTTCAGAAGCAATTCTTCTGAAGGTATTTTTGTCTACAAATAGCGGCCCGTGATGCTGGCGGGGTTTTTCCTGATCTCCTCCGGCGTGCCGGCGGCAACGATCCTGCCGCCTTCCTCGCCGCCCCCCGGACCCAGGTCGACGATCCAGTCGGCATTGCGGATCAGGTCCAGGTCGTGTTCGATCACGATCAAGGTTGCCCCTTGGTCCAGCAGGTGCTGAAAGACCCGGATCAGCGTGGCCACATCCAGCGGGTGCAGGCCAATCGTCGGCTCGTCAAAGACAAACAGGGTATCTTCCTGTCCCCGGGTCATTTCTGATGCCAGTTTGAGCCGCTGGGCCTCCCCGCCTGAAAGCAGCGGGGTCTGCTCACCCAAAGTCAGGTAGCCCAGGCCCAAGTCATGCAGGGTCTGCAGCTTGCGGGCAACCGGCTTTAAGTCGCTTAGCCGCTTCAAGGCCTGGTCAACCGGCATTTCCATCAAGTCCGGCAAAGAGAGCATTTCACCGGTAGCACACTTTCTCTTAAAAGCCGCCGCTTCCTTGGAATAGCGTGATCCGCGGCAGGCCGGGCAGACGATGTCGACGTCGGGCAGAAACTGCACGTCAAGAGAAATCGTCCCGGTGCCGTCACATTCCGGACAGCGCAAACGGCCGGTGTTATAAGAGAAGTCGCCCGCCTTGCAGCCGGCCTTTTTGGCCTGCTCCAGCTTGGCATAAGTCCGCCGCAGGTCATCGTGAATCCCGGCATAAGTGGCGACAGTCGAGCGGACGTTGATGCCGATGGGACTGGCATCGATCAGCTTGGCCTGCTTGATGCGGCCGCTGGCCAGACTTTTGACGTGGTCAGGCAGGGGAGTGCCGGCCGCCTGGGCTTGGATGGCCGGAAGCAGGGATTCCAGAACCATGGTCGACTTTCCCGACCCGGAAACTCCAGTCACCGCGCTGAGGCGGCCCAAAGGCACGGTCAGCTTCAAGGGCTTGACCGTGTGAATCGGGCCAGTCTGCATCTCCAGCTTGCCGGCCGCGAACATGTCCGCCGGCGGACATGCCTGGCGCAGCTGCCGGG
>NZ_BOCG01000686.1 GCF_016587775.1 Lactobacillus nasalidis
ATCGTCAAAGACTTCCTGACCGCCCTGCCCTTGCCGGGCCTAAGCCTGGCCGCCATTGCCACGACCAAGCGGTCGGCGGCAACCGGGCAGTCGCTGGCGGCTGAATACGGCATTCAGCGCGCCTATGACGACTACCTGGACATGCTGAAAGATGATAACGTGGACACCGTCTATGTCGCCACCCCTTCGTCCATGCACTTCCAGATGTGCCTGGATTCCCTGGAGGCCGGCAAAAACGTCATCTGCGAGAAGCCCTTCGTCTTTACCGCCAAAGAAGCCCTTGAGCTCAAGCAGCTGGCTGACCGGAAAGGCTGCCTCATCACTGAGGCCATCACCAGCCGCTACCTGCCGGCCTTCCGGGCCTTGAAGGAAGACCTGGCGCTCTTGGGGCCGATTCATGTCGCCAGTCTCAACTACACCCAGTATTCTTCCCGCTACGACCGCTTCCTGGAGGGCGACATCGCCCCAGCCTTCAACCCCCGCCTGGGCGGCGGCGCCCTTTTGGACCTGAACGTCTACAATGTCCACCTGGCCATCAGCCTCTTCGGCGCTCCGCTTGACGTCCACTACTTCCCCAACATGCAGAAAGGCGTCGACACTTCCGGCGTCCTGGAGCTCAGCTACGACGACAAGCAGGCCAGTCTGGTCGCGGCCAAGGACTCGGAAGCCTTTTTCCACAACCAGTCCCTCCTTGCCGGGGAAAAAGGCGCCATCAGCTTCACCGGCAGTCCCGGCGATCTGCGGCGCTACCGGCTGGAAACGGCTGCCGGCCAGACCGACCGGACCTTTGACCCTGACTTGCACCGGATGGTTCCGGAATTCAAGGAGTTCATCCGCATGTTCGACGGCCGCGACCAGGCCGCCGCTGACCGGGCCTTTGCCCACAGCCTGCAGGTCATCACTGTCCTGGAAGCCGGCCGCCGCTTTACCGCTTGAACAAAAACGCTTTGCCAATAAAGGCAAAGCGTTTTTCATTTTCTATTCCCGACTCAAAAGCTGGTGGATCCGGTCGGCTTCCCGCCAAGGACCACTGTAGATCAGTTCGTCGCCTGGTTCGATGACCGTTGACCCGTGCGGGGAAATCCACTTGTTGCCCCGGCGGATCCGCGAAACCGTAATCTGGTCGACGAAGTCCCAGTCCATCAGCTGGCGGCCAGTGTAGGCCGAATTTTTGACGACCACGTCGTAAAGGGCGTTGTTGGTGTCCGTGATGATCCGGTAAACGGCCGGCGATTCGATCAAGGCCCGCAGCATGGCCCCATGCAGGTTGTTGAAGGCAAAAACTTCGATGCCTTCCTGCTTGAGCTGGTCAACCGTCTCGGCGTTGACCTGGCTCTGGCTGACGATGACCCGCTTGACCCCGGCTTCCTTGGCTGCCCGGCCGACGGCCACGTTCGTCGCGTCGTCGCGGTAGGTGGCAACGAAGATGTCGGCGTC
>NZ_BOCG01000687.1 GCF_016587775.1 Lactobacillus nasalidis
CGCTGGGTAGCTATGTGCGGACGGGATAAGCGCTGAAAGCATCTAAGTGCGAAGCCCCCCTCAAGATGAGATTTCCCATTTCTTCAAGAAAGTAAGACACCTCAGAGACGATGAGGTAGATAGGCCGGGAGTGGAAGAAGCGTGAGCTTTGGAGCGGACCGGTACTAATCAGTCGAGGACTTGACCAAGAAGAGCGAAGCAATAGGTTTTGACTTGGAAGAGATATTCAGTTTTGAGCGTGCAAGCTCAAGAAAGAGTGCGGTGGCAATGGCAAGAAGGATACACCTGTTCCCATGCCGAACACAGCAGTTAAGCTTCTTAACGCCGAAAGTA
>NZ_BOCG01000688.1 GCF_016587775.1 Lactobacillus nasalidis
CGCTCAACATTCCGCCTTAGCTCAGTTGGTAGAGCGCTTGACTGTTAATCAGGATGTCGTCAGTTCGAGTCTGACAGGCGGAGTACCGGGAAGTGGCTCAGTTTGGTAGAGCACCTGGTTTGGGACCAGGGGGTCGCAGGTTCAAATCCTGTCTTCCCGATCTCGCAAATAGCGAACATGCGGAAGTAGTTCAGTGGTAGAACATCACCTTGCCATGGTGGGGGTCGCGGGTTCGAATCCCGTCTTCCGCTTAACGCGTGAGCGTTAGCAAAAGAATATTCCAGCGCACCCATAGCGCAACTGGATAGAGTGTCTGACTACGAATCAGAAGGTTGTAGGTTCAAGTCCTACTGGGTGCATCGGAGGATTAGCTCAGCTGGGAGAGCATCTGCCTTACAAGCAGAGGGTCACAGGTTCGAGCCCTGTATCCTCCATATGGTCCATTGGAGCAGTGGTCTATCTCGCCTCCCTGTCACGGAGGAGATCGCGGGTTCAAATCCCGCATGGACCGTAACTAAAGCAGCGACTTAGGTCGCTGCTTTTTTCGTTTCTGATAAAAAATCTCTTTTCCTGCTTGACAGGGCTTACAGGTGAAGGTAAGATAAAAAATGTGAATTGAATAATGTTCTTCGGGGCAGGGTGAAATTCCCGACCGGCGGTAAAGTCCGCGACCCGCTATATGCGGCTGAATCCCAAGTGAGGGTACCGATAGTTAAAGTCTAGATGGGAGACAGAACGATACAATTTTTGTCATGTCGTATCGCTTATTTGGTGATGCTACTATTTAATTTTGATATCGATTATTAGGCCTCGAGGATTTCCTCGGGGCTTTTTTCGTGCGAGAAAGGAGTGATTGGATGGCATCAGATGAAGATTACATGCGTCTGGCGATTGCCGCGGCCCGCAAGGCTGGCAATGCCACCTGGCGCAATCCCAGAGTCGGCTGCTGCATCGTCAAAGACGGGCAGGTCCTGGCGACTGGCTTCCACCACCGCTATGGCGGTTTCCATGCTGAACGTGATACCATCTCCAAATTGACTCCGGAACAATTATCCAATTCCACTATTTACGTTACTTTAGAGCCTTGCTGCCACTACGGCAAGCAGCCGCCCTGCAGCCAGCTGATTATCGACAGCGGGATCAAGCGGGTGGTGGTCGGCGAGACCGATCCCCATGCAATTGTTACGGGCAAGGGGATCGCTGCTTTAAAGCAGGCAGGCCTTGAAGTAAGGACGGGCCTTTTGGCAAAAGAAGCCAGCCGGTTGAATGACCACTACAACTACTTTTACCAAACAGGATTGCCTTATATAACTCTCAAGCAGGCTGTAAGCCTGGACCACATGCTGGCCAAAAAGGGTGAGCGGACCGCGGTCACGGGCGCAGAAGCTCTGAGCCGGGTTCACCAGGAACGGGCTGATTACCAGGCCATCTTGATCGGGTCAGAAACAGCGATCATTGATGATCCAAGCTTGCTGACCAGTGAAGACCTGGACCATCCGCCAGTCAGGGTGGTGCTGGACCGGCGGGGACGCTTGCTGGATCATCTGGATCTGGATTTGTTTTCAGACGGCCGGGCAGAGACCTGGATTTTGACGGAAAACCCGGCTTTCCTAAAGCAGGCTTTTCCAGACCATGTCAGAATTTTTGCCCTGCCGGACGGAAAAATCAGGACCAGTGTAAAAATTCTGGCTGACCAAGGCGTGCAGAGCATTTACGCCGAAGGCGGGGCAAAATTGCAGGAGAGCCTGCTGGAAGCTGGCCTGGTCAACGACGTGATTACCTACCTCGCTCCCCGCTTTTTAGGCCGGGGGACTGAGGCGGCTGTTCCGGCTGAAGCTCTGGACTTAAAAGAGGTCAAAACTGAGCCAGCCGGCGAAGATGTGAGAATCTACGGGAGGATCAAGGATGTTTAGTGGTTTAGTAAGCGGCAAGGCGCGGGTTCAGCGTCTGGAGCAGGCGGGCAAAACGATCGTTTTGACGGTCAAGACGGTCCCGGAAAACCTGGCCGGGGTAAAAATCGGCGACTCGATCGCCGTCAACGGCTGCTGCCTGACGGTGGAGG
>NZ_BOCG01000689.1 GCF_016587775.1 Lactobacillus nasalidis
CCAAAATGGCTTCGCCATGCTTTTGGATCAAGTCTACCAAATATTGGATTCCTCCACGCTCCATCCCATATTTTCGGCTGAGGTAGGTGCCTCTTCTATGATCGTCTACCCATTCGTGGTAGATAGCGAGTTTTATTTCTTTAGTGTATTTAGTCATGAAAATAACCCCCGAAATTAGTGTCCTAATTTCGGGGGTCATATCACAGGCCTTTTTGCTTTGTGCTTGCTATTTTTTGCCTTTATTCGCCGCTGGCGCCGTAGTTGCTCAGCACCCGGGCACTTGGGTCCATGACGCCTTCCAGGCTCTTCCAACTTCTGTTTGGCATCCAGTAGTCCTTGATCCAGTCAGCCTTGCCAGGGTAGAATTCTTCAAAGATGTCCCGGTAAAGCAGGGATTCCTTGGTAAAAGGCGTCCGGTATGGGTATTTTTCACCGGCCTTGGCCAGGTCCTCGTCGCTGTACTTGCTTTCAGCATATTCCTTCAAGTCGTCGACCATGGAGTGGCCTACGGCATCGCTGAAGGCTGCCTTTTCCCGCATCAGGATGTCGTGAGGAAGCCAGTCGCCTTCTTCAAAGGCCTTCCGGAGCAGGTACTTGCCCTTGTGGTAGTGGTTCATCTTCAAGTCTGGATCGATGCTCATGACGTAATCGACGAATTCACGGTCGGCAAATGGCACCCGGCCTTCCAGAGAGTTGGCTGAAATGCAGCGGTCTGCCCGCAGAACGTCGTACATGTAGAGCTCTCTGAGCCGCTTAGCGGCTTCTTTTTGGAATTCTTCCGGGCTCGGGGCAAAGTCGGTGTATTTGTAGCCAAAAAGCTCATCGGAGCATTCACCGGTCAAGATGACCTTTAAGTCGGTCGTTTCATGAATCTTCTTGCAGAGGATGTACATGCCGATAGAGGCTCTGATAGTGGTAATGTCCCAGGTTTCCAGGGTGTAGATGACTTCTCTCAAAACGCCAAGGACGTCTTCCCGGGTCATGATGAATTCGGTGTGGTCAGTCCCCAGATAGTCGGCAACTTCCCGGGCGTACTTCAAGTCGATCGGGTTTTGGTCCATCCCGATGGCAAAAGTTCTGATCTTGGTGTCTGGCTGCAGCCGGGCAGCGATTGAGCAGACCAGGGAAGAGTCAAGCCCGCCGGATAAAAGGTAGCCAACCGGAGCGTCAGAAGCCAGACGTTGGTCGACTGACTGTACGAGCAGGTCGTGAATCTTGCTGGTGGCCGTCTTAAAGTCGTCAGTGCTCATCTTTGGCGTCAGGTCTGGCTCGTGGTAAGCGACGAATTTTTCACCGTCGTAGTAGTGTCCTGGAAGGAAGGGGTGAATTTCATCGCAAAGGTCCAGCAGGTTCTTGCCAGTTGAAGCAAAGGCAATCTTGCCTTCCTTTTTGGTGAAACCGAAGAACATTGGCCGGATGCCGATAATGTCTCTGGCCGCGTAGATCTTCTTTGACAGGTGGTCGTACAGGACGAAGGCAAATTCACCGTCCAGCATCTTGACCATGGTGTCGATGCCGTATTTGCGGTACAAAGGTATCAGCACTTCACAGTCGCTGCTGGAAGTAAACTCATAGTCGGTTTCCAGGTTCTTCTTCAGTTCCGGATAGTTGTAAATTTCACCGTTGCAGACCAGGGTGCAGTCCAAAGTTTCGAACGGCTGCATGCCGCTGTCGGTTAAGTCCATGATGGCAAGTCTGTTGAAGCCGAAAGTAACGTCGAGCTCGTCAAAGACCCTGGTCATGTCCGGGCCGCGGTCATAACATTTTGCCAAAGCTTCGTCGAAGGTCTTTAAATCAAATTCTTTTGAGTCGACAGCTAAAAATCCACACATGATTGATACCTCGTATTTAATAGTAGTTTCATTTTTTAAGATGCAGCCTGAACTCATCAGGCTTAGAAGGGGGAAGCAATATAAAAAGCCCTTCGCTCCCTATATTAAGGGACGAAAGGCTTTGTTCCGCGGTACCACCCAAATTGCTCTATCAAAGAGCCAGCTTCTCGAGCACAAAAATGCTCACCCGGCGGTAACGGACCAGATCCGGCCAAGCCTACTGGACCGGGGAGGCCGTTCGGTTGGCAGCTGAAAAAGTGTTTTTCAAGAGAGACAGAGCCGCTGAATTCTCACTAGCATCAGCTCACTGGTGGTTGTCTGACTTTACTCGTCTTTTTATGGCTTTCTTTTTAGTTAAGAATTATTTTAAAGCAAATGAGAAATAAATCAAGGGCCAATTAAAATAAATTTAAAAACAAAAGCAGCCGCCAAGGCCTAAAAAAGATATTAATTTTTTGCCGGAAAACTGTTGACATTTCTTCTAAGAACTGTAAAATAATAATTGTTGCGTTGCTGAAAAGCAACAGGAGATTCCGCCTTAGCTCAGTTGGTAGAGCGCTTGACTGTTAATCAGGATGTCGTCAGTTCGAGTCTGACAGGCGGAGTACCGGGAAGTGGCTCAGTTTGGTAGAGCACCTGGTTTGGGACCAGGGGGTCGCAGGTTCAAATCCTGTCTTCCCGATCTCGCAATAGCGGAACATGCGGAAGTAGTTCAGTGGTAGAACATCACCTTGCCATGGTGGGGGTCGCGGGTTCGAATCCCGTCTTCCGCTTAGCATCTTAGGATGCTTAATTGAATAATGCACCCATAGCGCAACTGGATAGAGTGTCTGACTACGAATCAGAAGGTTGTAGGTTCAAGTCCTACTGGGTGCATTGGAGGATTAGCTCAGCTGGGAGAGCATCTGCCTTACAAGCAGAGGGTCACAGGTTCGAGCCCTGTATCCTCCATTATGGCCCGTTGGTCAAGTGGTTAAGACACCGCCCTTTCACGGCGGTAACATGAGTTCAAATCTCGTACGGGTCATTGCCGGAAGGCAAGAATAGAATAATAATGATTCCATCATATGGAGGATTACCCAAGTGGCTTAAGGGGACGGTTTTGAAAACCGTTAGACGGGGCGACTCGTGCGTGGGTTCAAATCCCACATCCTCCTTTTATTATCGCGGGATGGAGCAGTCTGGTAGCTCGTCGGGCTCATAACCCGAAGGTCGTTGGTTCAAATCCAGCTCCCGCAATATGGTCCATTGGAGCAGTGGTTTATCTCGCCTCCCTGTCACGGAGGAGATCGCGGGTTCAAATCCCGCATGGACCGTTTGATGGCTCGGTAGCTCAGTTGGTAGAGCAATGGATTGAAGCTCCATGTGTCGGCGGTTCGATTCCGTCCCGCGCCATTGAAAATGGAGGAATAGCGAAGTGGCTAAACGCGGC
>NZ_BOCG01000690.1 GCF_016587775.1 Lactobacillus nasalidis
TCATTGAGATCAATGAACGATTGCAAAGCGACCGAGAGAGTTCGAAAGAACAAAACTTGTTAGGTCAAGTGAAGAAGGGCGCACGGTGAATGCCTTGGCACTGGAAGCCGATGAAGGACGCGACTAACCGCGAAAGTCTTCGGGGAGCCGTAAGTAGGCTTTGATCCGGAGGTCTCCGAATGGGGGAACCCAGCATGTGCAGACATGTTATTCATGAGTGAATACATAGCTTATGAAAGGAACACGCAGTGAACTGAAACATCTAAGTAGCTGCAGGAAGAGAAAGAAATTCGATTTCCCAAGTAGCGGCGAGCGAACAGGAAAGAGCCCAAACCGGCAGATTTATCTGCCGGGGTTGTAGGACTGAGTCATGGCACTTCAGAGGATAGCAGAAGCATTTGGGAAAA
>NZ_BOCG01000691.1 GCF_016587775.1 Lactobacillus nasalidis
ATGGAGCATAATACTAGTGGCGAAAAACGTACTTAATGTGTTTGATTATATGTAAGAGATAGCAGGTAGGTTTTAAGTTGAATTAGCGTAAGGAAAGCCAGAACTTTGCTTTAGGTTAGAGCGCAAATTTTAGTCATACTTCAGAAACATATGTTTGGGGATCTACAGGAATACGTGCTAAAATATTCCTCGAAACAAAGATTGAGAA
>NZ_BOCG01000692.1 GCF_016587775.1 Lactobacillus nasalidis
TGGCGGCGATCGACCAGGGCCTGACCAAGTCCCGGTCCCGCCTGGCAGCTTTGACCAGCCTCCAGCAGCTGCTGACCAATTTGACCATCCTGCTTTCAGCCGCCGGCATGCTGGCCCTGGCCAAAAGCCTCCAGCTGCCTTTTGCCCAGAGTCTGACCGTCACCAGTGCCATGCTGGCCAGCTTCGGACCGGTCAGCGCCCTCAGCGCCCTTTCGACCGGCCTGACCGAAACCGTGGCTAGCGGCCGCCGGGTCCTGGGCCTGCTGGATGAAGCACCGCTGCTGAACGAAAACGCGGCCGGCGACCAGCCGGCTTTTGCCGGGGCAGCCTTAAAGCAGGTCAGCTTCAGCTACCCAGGTTCAAACAAGCCAGTCCTCAAGGACTACTCCCTGACCATTCCTAAAGGAAAGATCATCGGCATTCATGCCCCAAGCGGCAGCGGCAAGTCAACCATCCTCAAGCTCCTGGCCCGCTTCTACGATGTCCAAAAGGGCCAGGTCACCATCTCAGAAAGCGACGTGCGGCAGATAAAAACCGCGGCCCTGCGGCAGCTTGAAAGCTACATGCCCCAGGAGACCTGGCTGGCCACGGACACGGTGGCCAACAACATCAGCCTCGGCCGCTCCGCCAGCCGCGAGGAAATCATCGCCTGCGCCAAAAAGGCCAACATTCACGACTTCATCATGACCCTGCCTGACGGCTATGACAGCATCGTCGGCCAGCAGGGCAGCATGTCGGCCGGGCAAAAGCAGCGCGTCGGGATCGCCCGCGCCTTCCTGCACGGCGGCGACCTGCTCTTGCTGGACGAAATCACTGCCAACCTGGACGCCTTGAATGAAGGGATCGTCTTGAAATCCATCAAAGAAGCCGGCCGCGGCAAGACCGTGGTCCTGGTTTCCCACCGGACCAGCACCCTGGCCATTGCCGACGAGATCGTCGAACTCTAAAAAAACCGTCTGGATTTTCCAGACGGTTTTTTGCTGCTTTTATATTTTTTAACCGATCGAGCCCACCATCTGGTACTTGATCAGGCGGTTGAGTTCAACGGCGTATTCCATCGGCAGTTCCTTGGTGAATGGTTCCAAAAAGCCCATCACGATCATTTCCGTGGCCTTGGCTTCAGAAATGCCCCGGCTCATCAAGTAGTAGAGCTGCTCTTCAGAAATTTTGGACACCTTGGCCTCGTGCTCCATGGAGACGTTGCCGTTCAAAACTTCATTGTAAGGGATGGTGTTGCTGGCCGACTTGTCGTCCATGATGATGGTGTCGCATTCAACGTGGGCCAAAGACCCGTCGCTGTCCGGGTTGAAGCGGACCTGCCCCCGGTAGTCCACCCGGCCGCCGTCCTTGCAAAGGGACTTGGAGACGATGGAGCTGGTGGTCTGGGGGGCATTATGAACCATCCGGGCACCGGTGTCGGAATCGATCCCGTGGCCGTTTGCGTCGCAGCCGGCAAAAGCGATCGACAGCATGGTCCCCCGGGCCCGGCGGCCATTCAGGTAGACGCTGGGGTACTTCATGGTGACCTTGGAGCCCAGGTTGCCGTCGACCCATTCCATGGTCGCATTCTCCAGCGCCTGGGCCCGCTTGGTTTCCAGGCTGTAGACGTTGTCAGACCAGTTCTGGATGGTGGTATAGCGGCAGTAGGCGTCTTTCAAGACGTTGACCTCAACGACCGCCGCGTGCAGGCTGTCGGCTGAATAGTTTGGGGCCGTGCAGCCTTCCACATAGTTGACGCTGGCCCCCTCATCGACGATGATCAGGGTTCTTTCAAACTGGCCGGAATTGCCGGCGTTGATCCGGAAGTAGCTCTGGATCGGGACTTTGGCCTGAACCCCTTTAGGCACGTAGATAAAAGTCCCCCCGGACCAGACGGCTGAATTTAGGGCCGCCATCTTGTTGTCATCCGGCTTGACCAGCTTGCCGAAATACTTTTTGACCAGGTCGGGCACCACTTGAACGGCCGCGTCGGTCGACATGAACAAGACCCCCTGCCGGGCCAAGTCTTCCTTGATTTTTTCATAGACGACTTCGGACTCGTACTGGGCCGATGACCCGGCCAGGTACTGGCGCTCGGCCTGGGGAACCCCCAGCTTCTCAAAGGTCTCCTTGATCTTGTCGGGCACCTCGTCCCAGTCTCGGACCGCCTTTTTGGCATCCCGGCGGAAGTAGTTCAAGTGGTCAAAGTCGATCTTGGTCAGATCCGGCCCGAAAGTTGGCAGCGGCATTTTGAGATAGGTCTGGTAGGCCTTGAGGCGGAAGTCCAGCATCCAGTCCGGCTCATTTTTCGCCGCGGAAATCTGCCGGACCACCTCTTCGCTCAAGCCCG
This sequence comes from Lactobacillus nasalidis, assembly GCF_016587775.1. GTDB lineage: Bacteria > Bacillota > Bacilli > Lactobacillales > Lactobacillaceae > Lactobacillus > Lactobacillus nasalidis. The sequence goes on from NZ_BOCG01000692.1 coordinate 2,330, forward strand.
TCCCTGTGGTATAGATGGGTTCGATCTCGTCTTTAAAGCCGTACTGGTAGTCTTGATCCAGGGCCCGTAAAGTTTCGTCTTTTTCAACGGTCATCTTGCTCTTTCCTTTCTAATGCTTCTGCCAGGGCCTGCCAGGCCAGGCCAGCGCATTTGACCCGGGCCGGGAAGCGCGCGACGCCTTTGAGAAGGACCGCGTCTCCCAGCAGCTCCTCTTCTTCTTTGCTGATCTCCTGCCCTTCCAGCATCCGCCAAAAAGCCGCCTGCAGCCGGTCAAGCACGGCCTGCGGCTGCTGGACGGCCAGGCTGGCCAGAATGGTGGCTGATG